>JAJYGM010000393.1 GCA_021785095.1 Actinomycetes bacterium | reverse complement strand
CACCGCATCGACGTCCGGCTTCAGCTCACGGTCCTCGTCGAGATGGGCGACGTGGCGGCGCAGCGCGCTCAGCGCTGCGGCAGTGCCGGGGGCCTGCCGCAGCGGCGCTCGGAGCTCGCAGGCCTGTCCTGCGGCCAGGAGCTCGAGCGCGACGACGGCCTCCGCGTTGGCGATGCAGTCCCGCGCGTGACGGGCGGCGATCATGCCCATGCTGACGTGGTCCTCCTGCCCGGCCGAGGAGGTGATCGAGTCGACGGCCGCCGGGTGGGCGAGCGACTTCGACTCCGACACGAGTGACGCAGCCGTGTACTGGCACACCATGAACCCCGAGTTCACGCCCGCTTCACCGACGAGAAAGGGCGGAAGTCCGTTGCTCGTCTTCGGATCCAGCAAGCGGTACAGCCGCCGCTCCGAGATGGAGGCGGTGCTCACGACGGCGGCTGCGAGCGAGTCGAGGGCATGTGCGACCGGCTGGCCGTGGAAGTTGCCGCACGAGAGGATCTCGTCGTCCTCTGTCAGGACGATCGGGTTGTCCGATACCGATGCGAGCTCGATCTCGAGCGTCCGGATCGTGTTGGCGAGGACGTCGCGGAGCGCTCCGTGCACCTGCGGCGCGCACCGGATCGAGTACGCATCCTGCACGATGTGAGGGCTGTCTCGGTGCGAGGCGAGGATGTCGCTCGCGGCGAGGAGGCGGACGATGTTCCGAGCGGAGGCCTGCTGACCGGGGTGGGGGCGGAGACCGATGACGCGGGCATCAAAGGCGCGGTCGGTTCCGAGGATCGCCTCGATGGTGAGGGCGGCGGTTATGTCGGCGATCTTCGCCAGGCGCACTGCCCGCTCGGCGGCCAGCACGCCGACCGCTGTCATGCCCTGGGTACCGTTGATGAGAGCGAGACCCTCTTTCGCCCCGAGGGTGATCGGTGCGAGGCCGGCCTCGGCGAGGGCCTCCTTCGCCGGACGGGGCTCGTCGCTGGCGCTCGTGCGAGCCATGCCCTCGCCGATGGCGCCGAGGGCGAGATGGGCGAGGGGGGCGAGGTCGCCGGAGGCGCCGAGCGACCCCTGCTCGGGTACGACGGGCAGGATGTCGTGGTCGAGCAGCTCGAGGAAACGGCGAGCGACCTCGATGCGGACGCCGGAGCAGCCGAGCGCCAAGACGTGTGCGCGCAGTGCCAGCATGGCCCGGACCTCGTCGGGGGAAAGCTCCCTCCCGACGGCGACGGCGTGGGAGCGGATGAGGCCGTGCTGCAGCGCGGCGGAGTGCTCAGGGGAGAGCCTGACATCCGCCAGGCTGCCGAACCCGGTCGTGACCCCGTACACGACCTCCCCCGACTCGAGCGCCCGCTCGACCACGTCCCGAGAAGCCTGGATCCGTTCGATGGCTTCGTTGCTGAACCTGGCGCGTGCCCCGCGCGATACCGCGACGACGTCGCCGATCGTGAGGGTGCCGCCGAGCTCGACGGGATCCTGGTTCAGGCCTCCTTGCCCCATTGGCGCGACTCTAGGAGCTGAGTGGTCCTTCCTTCAGCAGTGAGGCGGCTCGCCCGTGGGCTCAACCGCCGCCGGTGCTCGAGAAGGGCTTCACCGTGACACGGAAGCGCTGATGCGCCGGGCCTCCGCAGCTGACGATGGGACCCGGCACGTTCATCACGAAGTACCGCTGCGGCACGTGGGGCAGCTCCACCATCGCCGAGGTGAAGCCGGCACAAAGGTTGCCGCCTCCCCAGCCCCAGCCGGCGGGCACACGCATCGTCAGGGTCGAGGTGACCCCATGACCCGGCAGCACCGTCACGATGCGGGCACGCCCGATTCGACGAACTGCGAAGTCAGGCCTGGCGCTGGCGACCTGCCGGGTGGACGGGACGTGGTCAAAGCTGGGCCAGCCCGTCATCGTGCAGCCGTGCGTCGTGGTGACGAAAAGGGTGTCGCGAGCGGTCGAGTGGCTGTCCGCGTCGACCCTGTCGCGTCGCAGGGAGATGCGTAGCCAGGAGTGCCGACACGCGGGAGCGTCCTGGTGGCCGTCGAGCTTTGCGCTGGGCTGAGCTGCCCTTCCGTGGTGGTGCTCTGCCACCGACGGCGTAGCGGTGCACGCTGCAGTCGCGAGTAGGACGAGGGCAGCCGAGCCGGCGGCGAGACGCTGGTGAATCGGTGCGCTCGTCGTCGAAAGCCGACTCCGTCTCATGCTGTCACGAAGCCTTCCACAGGCTCGGGGTGCGTACTCCTCGCGAGCTCGGTTCGAGGGACATGAGGCGGGATCTTGACTCACTGAGCGGGATGGCTAAGTATTAGCGACATGGCTAACGAAACAGTCATCTGCACCTACCAAGTCCGTCCCGACCAGGAGGAACGTTTCCGTGAGCTGCTCGCAAGGCACTGGAACACGCTGCACGACCTCGGCTTCGTGACGAACGAGGAGTCGCTCGTCTTCCGGAGCGTCGACGCGCCCCCGACCTACGTCGAGGTGTTCACCTGGGTCGAAGGAGGCTTCGACCGGGCGCACGAGCATCCCGACGTGCTGGCGATCTGGGAGCCGATGGATCCCCTCCTCGAGGACCGGGACGGCAGGCCGAAGTGGGAGTTCCCGCACTTCGAGAGGGTCGACCTCGAGGCGTGAGCCGCACTCCGAAGAGGCCGACACCGCGGGGAATCGCAGATCTCGAGGCGCTCGAGCTCGTCTTCGGCGCTCTCGCTCATCAGTCGCGGCGCACGATCCTCACCGTGCTCGACGCCCGTGGGGGAGAGATGACGTCCGGCGAGATAGCGTCTCGTTTCGACTGCTCGTGGCCGACGACGACGCGCCACCTGAGGGTCCTCGAGGAGGCCGGGCTCGTTCGAATCACGCTTCGCGGGCGCGAACGGCTGTACCAGCTCGACTCGGTCCGGTTGAGGGATGTCGCAGGCCGTTGGCTGCAACGCTTCGGGACGTGACCAAGGACCTTCAGGCGATCGGCAGCTTGTCGTCGTTCTCGATTGGCACGGGCTCGAGGTCCTCGGCCGGTGTGAAGCCGAGCACGCGAGCGTAGAAGTACAACTCCGCCTCGGCCGTCCGGCGGACGTTCTCGGCCCTGCGGAAGCCGTGCTGCTCACCCTCGTAGGCGAGATAGGCGTGGGGGATGCCCTTCTCTGCCAGCGCGGCGACCATCGCCTCGGCCTGGTTCGGCGGCACGACACGGTCCTCGAGTCCCTGGAAGACGATCAGGGGCGTGCGCAACAGGTCGGTGTGGAAGATCGGCGATCGCTCCTCGTACACGGCCTGCGCCTCCGGCAGCGGTCCGATCATGCTGTCGAGGTAGCGCGACTCGAACTTGTGGGTGTCCCGGGCGAGCGCGGCGGCGTCGGCCACGCCGAAGTGGCTCGCGCCGGCTGCGAAGACGTCCCGGAAGGTCACGGCGCACAACGTCGTGTAGCCGCCTGCGCTGCCCCCGTGGATGAGGAGCCGCCGTGCGTCGACACGACCTGTCGAGGCGAGGTACCGGGCTGCGTTCACGCAGTCGTCGAGATCGACGATGCCCCACTTGCCGCGCAGGCGCTCGCGGTACTCCCTTCCGTAGCCTGTGCTACCGCCGTAGTTCACGTCGACGACCGCGAAGCCGCGGCTCGTCCAGAACTGCTTGCCGTAGTCGAGCACGGCGCTGAACGCCGAGGTCGGGCCACCATGGCTCTCCACGATCAGCGGCGGGAGCTCGCCTTCCGGCGCGTCGTGGTCCGAATTGTGGGGCGGGTAGAAGAGCCCATGCGCCGTCAGCCCGCTCCCGGTCGGGAACTCGATCGCCTGGGGGACCGACAAGTGCCGGGCATCGACCGATGTCGCACGGCTGCGCTTCAGCACGCTCACAGCAGGCGCCCCAGCCGATTGAGCGGCGAGCGCCGGGTCGATGCGGACGATGCACCGCGCTTCGGTCGGGGACCCGGCGTTCGCCACCACCACCCGATGGTCATCGGAGGCCTGTAAGAGCGCGATCGTCGTGAACTCGGTCTCGAGCCGTTCGAGCTCGTCAGCTCCGGGCCGCAGCAGGCCGAGCCGACCGATGCCTCGCTCTTGCCACGAGGCAAGGATGCTGCCGTCGGCGAGGCAGACATAGCTCGACATCCCGAAGACCCAGTCGGGGACGGCGAACTCGGCCTCCGCCGACACGATGCGGACGGCCTCGCCCCCAGCTCCGACGGAGTACAGGTTCCACCACCCGGTGCGGTCCGAAACGAAGTGCAACACACCCTGTGGCGAGTACTTGGGCTGTGTGACCGACTCCGCCGGACCGCCGGCGACCCGCCGCGCCTCCCCGACGGTCCCGCCAGCGTGCAGCTCGGCCTCCCACAGCTCGGTCCCGTCCCATGGCATGTTCGGGTGGTCCCAGCTGATCCATGCGACACGATCGCCAGAGGGTGACACGGTCACGTGCGAGT
>JAJYGM010000474.1 GCA_021785095.1 Actinomycetes bacterium | reverse complement strand
AGAGGGTGGACTTGCCGACGTTCGGGCGCCCGACGATGGCGACGGCAACCGCCTTCGGTTGGTCGCTCGAGCGATCGGCAGCCTGTGGGCGGGACTGCCCTTGGCTCGGCGATCGCTCCGCGTCGCTGCCCCCGGCGGCCGGCTCCTCAGTGGCCGTCTGCTCGGGGAGGCGGGCGACCACGTCGTCGAGCAGATCGCCCATCCCGCGCCCGTGCAACGCGCTCACCATCGCCGGTTCGCCGAGCCCGAGGCCGGCCAGCCCCCAGGCTTCTACTTCACGGTGCTCGGAGTCGACCTTGTTCGCGACGACGATGACGCGGTCGGCGATCCTTCGCAGGCGGTTCGCCACGTCGGCGTCCTCACCGGTGATCCCCGTCGTCGCGTCGAGCACGAACAGCACGACGTCCGCTTGCGCCACGGCGCGCAGCGATTGGTCGCTCACCTTGTCCTCGAGGCTGTCGCCACGATCGAGGACGCCTCCCGTGTCGACGAGCACGAAGTCCCGCCCGGACCACTCGCACTCGAGCTCGAGGCGGTCCCGCGTCACGCCGGGGTCCTCCTGGACGATCGCCACCTGCTTGCCGGCGATGCGGTTGACGAGCGTCGACTTGCCGACGTTCGGCCTCCCCGCGACGACGACGATCGGGAGCCGCTTCGCCGTCGGCGAGCCCGTCACCGTGCTCATGCCGCCACCCGCGCCTCGAGGGCACGCCTCAAGGACATGCCGTCGGTCGCCACGACCTCCACCTCACGGGGCAGCTCGTTCACCTTGACCCCGTCGAGGAAAACCCCCTTCGACAGGCACACGTCCGGCAACAGGTACCGCCTGTCCTCCGGTGCCCCGGACAGAGCCCGATCCACGTCAACCCCCGTGAGGAGCCCGGTGACCCCGATGTTCCCGCCGAAGAACTCATTCTCGACGACGAGCAGCGGAACGTCGCCGAACTCGTTGGCATCGAGAAGCGGTCGGAGCACCCGCGCTCCGTATCGGCTGGTGACGACAGTGGGAGGAAGGCTGCGTCTCTCCAGCCTGACGCCCACCGTCGTCACCGGCGCGCGAGGCGCTCGGTATCCGCCAGCCGGAGCCCCCTCCACCCACTGGAAGAACCCCGAGCTCGTCGCAGCCTCGCGCTGACCGGCGAGCTCGGCCTCGAACGCCCGCGCCATACCGATCCCGTTCTCGTGCTGGGGAAAGCCGTCGTACTCATCGGCGGGCGGGAACGCCCGTCCCGCGAGCAGGTAGTACTCGTCGGCCGCATAGACGAGGCGGCGCCCGAGGGAGGCCGTGTAGATGCCCTGCCACTCCCTGACGGTGTCGACGACGGCCAGGGCTTCCTCCGTGGTGTGCGGCCGCATCGCCTGCTCGCCGGAGAAGCGGCTCACCCCGAGCGGCACGACGGCGGCCGTGACGAGCTCCGGGTACTCGTCGAGGATCCCGGCGAGCGTGTCGTGGAGCGCCACGCCGTCGTTGACGCCCGGGCACACGACGATCTGGCCGTGCACCTCGATGCCGGCGTCGAGCAGGAGCCGCAGCCAGCGCAGGCTGGTGGCGCCCCTCGGGTTGCGGAGCATGCGCGCCCGCAAGGCGGGATCGGTGGCATGTATCGAGACGTAGAGGGGCGACAGCCGTTGGTCCACGACGCGCTCGAGATCCGCCTCGGTGAAGCGCGTGAGGGTCGTGAAGTTCCCGTAGAGCCACGACAGCCGGTAGTCGTCGTCCTTCAGGTAGAGGCTTCGCCGCATCCCCTTCGGCAGCTGGTAGATGAAGCAGAACTCGCAGTGGTTGTCACAAGTCCGGACGCGGTCGAAGACGGCGGAGGACACCTCGGCGCCGAGGGGTTCGCCCGGGTGCTTCTCCACGACGACAGAGAGCTCGAGGCCGCCGCGCGCGAGCTCGAGCTCGACGAGCGGCTCGTCGGCGATCAGCTGGTACTCGATGACGTCACGGGGCACCTGGCCGTTCATCGAGCGGATCTCGTCACCCGCCTCCAGTCCGGCGCGCGATGCCGGGGACCGGTCGGCCACGGCCACCACCTGCGGTAGTGGCATGTCACCAGGGTACCGTCAGGTAGCCTCGCCCAGGTGCGAGTGGCAACAGTTCGGCTTGCGCAGCCGCGGGGCTTCTGCGCCGGCGTCGAGATGGCGATCAAAGCGCTCTCCTGGATGGTGCGCGTCTTCGAGCCGCCCGTGTACTGCTACCACGAGATCGTTCACAACGCGATCGTTGTGCGGGAGTTCGAGCAGATGGGCGTCGTCTTCGTCGACGACGTCTCGGAGGTCCCTCCGGGCCGGCCCGTCATGCTCTCTGCGCACGGCTCGGCCCCTCAGGTGGAGGCCGCAGCCGGCCAAGAGGGGCGCATCGTCGTCGACGCCTGCTGCCCGCTCGTCACGAAAGTCCATCACGAGATGAAGGTGCGTGCCCGCAAGGGCTACACGGTCATCTACGTCGGGCACTCCGGGCATGAGGAGGCGATCGGCACGATGGCCGTGGCTCCAGAGGCAGTCCGCCTCGTCGAGCATGAGGAGGACGTGGCGAGCCTCGAGATCCCGGCCGGCGAGCCCGTGGCGCTGCTGGCGCAGACGACGCTCGCGCACGACGAGTGGTCCGGCATCGTCGATGCCGCGCGGGCCCGCTACCCCGAGCTCTGGATGCCCGGCCGCTCCGACCTCTGCTACGCCACCACCAACCGGCAGGCCGCGATGCGGGCACTGGCGGCCGGCTGCGACGCCGTCGTCGTCATCGGCTCTGCCAACTCCTCGAACACGGTCTCGCTCGCGAAGACTGCCGCCGCGGCGGGCTGTGCACGAGTGCACCGAGTGAACTCGACCGGCGAGCTGCCCGACGACCTCGAGGGCGTCGTCGGCGTCACCGCTGGTGCGTCCGCACCCGAGTGGCTCGTCGATGACGTGATCGCGTGGCTGAACCCGTCCGAGGGGATCGAGATCGTGCACGTGACGGAGGAGGACGAGTACTTCCCGCCCCCGCCCGAGCTCCGTGATCTGTTGCGTGCGGCGGCCGCCGCCGCGACCCTGCTCGCCGGGGTGCCCCCCGACGACGCGCTCCCGAGTGCGGCGGACCGCACCACTTCGGCCGCGTCGGTGCTGCGACCGGACGAGCACGCGCAATACCTCGCCTCGTGAACGCCCGCGAGACCAGGCGCCGCCGGGCGACCGACGAGCTGATCGACCACGTCGCCCTCGAGGAGCTCGCCGCCCATCACGGTGGCCGGCTCCTCAACCCCGTCGCCATCGTGATGGCGGCCTACAAGGAAGCCGACAACATCGAGCAGGTCGTGAAGTCGATGCCGGCGGAGATCAACGGCGCGCCCACGTCGGTCGTCGTCGTCGTCGACGGTGAGGACGACGGGACGAGCACCATCGCGCGCGAGTCCGGAGCGGTGGCCGTGATCGCGCCGGTGAACCGCGGCCAGGGGGCAGCGCTCCGCCTCGGCTACCGGGTGGCCCGCGAGTACGGTGCTCGCTTCATCGTCACGGCGGATGCGGACGGCCAGACCGACCCTGAGGACCTCGTGCACGCCCTTGCGCCGGTGATGAAGGGCGAGAAGGACTTCGTGAACGGCTCGAGGCGGCTCGGCGCCACGCACGGGCGGGATGCCGTCCGCAACACCGGCGTCGTCGTGTACGCGACCCTCGTGTCGCTTCTCATGGGCGAGAAGGTCACCGACACGGCGAACCCCGTCCGTGCTTTCACCGCCGACCTCACGGCTTCGCTCACCCTCGAGGAGCCCCAGTACCAAGCTTCCGAGCTGCTCATCAGTGCTTTGTCGTTCGGCGTGCGCTACGGCGAGGTTCCCGTGACGATGCTGAACCGCTCGAGCGGCAAGTCGAAGAAGGGCGGCAACCTCGCCTACGGCTACCGCTACGGCAAGGTGCTGTTGCGGACGTGGTGGCGCGAGCGGATGAGGCGGCGGGCTAGAGGACGGTCGGAACGCGCTGGCCAGGTGGTGCGCTGAGCTCGTCCTCGGCCGCGAGCGCAGGGTGCAGGGCTCTCACCGGGACGGCAGAACCGCGCCCCGGCACGCCGCGCCAGACGAGGCCGATCACCACCACGCAGACCCCCATAGAGCCCGCTGCCAGCATGAACGGGAGCCAGGGACGGACGCCGAAGAGGGCTCCTGCGATCGACGCAGACACCGCCATGGCACCGGTCTGCATGCTCGAGACCGCGCCCTGAGCGCGCCCGAGCTCGCGCGATGACACCGAGCGCGTGAGCTGTGCCGACTCCGCCGGGCCGCCGAGGGCGACGGTCATCGCCTCGCCGGTCCCGAGGCCGACGAGCAGGGCGACCGAGTGGAGCCAGGGATAGGTGCCGGCGAACGCCGCCATGCCGACGAGGGAGATGATGACGAGCCGGCGACGATCCATGTGGTCGACGAGCCAACCGGCCGGGAGCGACACGATCGCGAACGGGAGAGCGAAGAGCGTCCACGAAAGCCCGATCTCCCAGGACCGCGCGCCCCGCAGCGTGAGGAGCAGGCTCCAGCAGACCTCGTACATCCCGACGGCGATGCCCCCGGCGAGAAACGCCACGCCGACGCCCACGACGGACCGGTTCCGCCAGAGAGCGGTGCGCTCGTGGGCGCGCAGAGGCTCGCGACGCCGGTTGCGAGGGGCGAAGAGGTAGATCGGCACAGCGGCGAGGAGCACGGCGATGGCGGCTGCGACGAAGAGCCAGTGCATCTCGCCGAGACCCGCGAGACCGCCGAAGAACGGTGCGATCGCCATGCCTGCTGTGCGCGTCCCGTAGAGGGCTCCGAAGGCACGGCCCCGTTGCGACTCGGGCACGACCTCACCGATCGTGGCGGCGTTCGCCACATCGACGACACCGACGCCGGCCCCTTGCAGTCCACGGAAGAGGAGCGCTGCGAGCGGTGCGGACACGAAGACGAACAGGATCGTGGCGAACGAGTAGGTGACGAGGCCGGCAAGCTGGATGGTCCGGCGCCCGATCCGGTCCGAGAGGCGCCCCACCGGATACTGCACGAGGACGGCTGCTGCGAAGAACGCCGCCATCGTGAACCCGACGAGTGTCACAGACGAACCCCGGTTGTGGAGGTAGACCGGGAGCAGCGGCAGGACGGCACTCGAGCCTCCCCACTCCGCGAAGGCAGACAGGCAGACCGCGATCACCACGCGCCGTGCCACCTGGTCGTCGATGCGGCTGCCGCGCGCGAGGCGCGTGAGGAGCTTCATCGCTTGCGCCTCACCTGGTGGTGTCGTCGATCATCGAGACGAGCAGCTTGCCGACGCGCTCGCGAAGTGCCCCACCGACGGGAGCGAGCTCGAAGAGGTCGCTCAGCCAGAGGCCGTCAGAGCACACGCGGACGACTGTCGCCACCTCCTCGGGGAGCCCGTCGGCCTCCACCGCTTCCTGCCACGCCGCGAAGCGATCGCGCAACGGCGCCAGCAGCTCGGGGTCCGAGGCCACACCGGCGAGGAGGGCGCCGCCGAGGCGGCGCTCACGAAGGTCGTCGCTCTCCGAGTGGTCGATCAGGCCGGCGGCCTCGTCGCCGGCGGACGTGGGAGCCAGGGTCGCCTGGAGGTAGGCGCGCGTGAAGTCCCCCGGCTTCCCGCCGAGCGCCCCGTAGGCGACGAGGTCGGCGTCGAAGCTGACGACGAAGCGCTGCACCATCGCCGAGACGAGCGCTGCTCTGCTCGGGAAGTGGTACAGGACGCCGCCCTTGCTCAGACCTGCCTCCTGCGCGGCGGCCTCGAGGGTGAGCTTCGACACCCCGTCACGGATGACGAGGTCCTCTGCGGCGCAGAGGATGCGCGCGCGGGTGTCGGAGGAGTGACGGCTCACGCCGATTTACTGTACCGTCTGGACGGTACAGTCAGGCAGCTCCCAGGAAGTCCTTCCAGGTGGCCTCGACGCCGGAGCGAATGTCGTGCTCGGGATGCCATCCCCGCTCGCGGGCATGCCCGTTGTCGACGATGACGGCCGGCATCTCCCCCGGCTTGCCCGGCACGTGCTCCTTGCCGATGTCGGCCCCGGTGACCTCACAGGTGATGCGGTGGAGCTCGAGCATCGACACGGATTCGCCGCTCCCGATCACGAGCGTGTCGCTCTCGGAGAGCGCGATGGCGAGCTCGATCGCGTTCACCACGTCGCTCACGTAGACGTAGTCGCGCACCTGCGTGCCGTCTCCGTAGATCTGGATGCCGCCGCCCGAGAGGGCCGCTCGCATGAGCCGAGCGATGACCGAGTCCTTCACTTGCATGCCCCGCCCGTAGACGTTCGTGAACCGGAGGGTCACGGCCTTCAGGCCGTAGACGGCCGAGTAGGCCGAGAGGAGGTTCTCCGCCGCAGCCTTCGTCGCGCCGTACGGCGTCAGCGGGTGGAGGGGCATCTGCTCGGAGATGACGGCCGAGCCCACATCTCCGACGACGGCGTTGGTCGACGCGAACACGAACGTCGGGACGGCGAGCTCGCGGCAGCGCTCGAGCAGGTAGTGCGTCGCGAGCATGTTCGTGCGAAAGACGCCGTCGGGGTCGTCGATCGAGTCGAGCACGCGGGTGAGGGCTGCGAGGTGCACGACGGCGTCGGTGCCTTCGGTGAGCGACTCCGCGGTCACCGCCGGGTCGCGCAGATCACCCTGCACGTGGCGGACGCCCTCGTCGGCTCTCTCCTTCAGGTCGACGACGGTGACGTCATCCCCACGCTCGAGAAGCGAGGACACGCACGATGCGCAACCCTAGTGGGCCGAGCCGCCCGACTGCATGCGTTCAGCCTCGTCGTAGGCCTGCTGGATGGCGGCCCCGATGCGATCGGAGAGCTCCCTCATCGCGCGGCGAGAGACGCGGGCCCGCGACCGTGAGCCGCCGTCTCCCCCGCCGCCGTCCTCGGCCTCGTCGGTCGGAGCCTCGAGCGGGCTACCGACGACGAGGCTGATGCGGCTCGGCTTCGGGAAGGTGGATCCA
Organism: Actinomycetes bacterium; assembly: GCA_021785095.1. The sequence continues at coordinate 13,327 of JAJYGM010000474.1, read as the reverse complement.
CGCGGCATCGCCCTCTCGCTACCGCCGATGCCGACGGGCACGACAGGCACCCGTGAGCGCAGGGCGAGGTAGGCGACGCCTTCGCGGAGGTCCTCCACCACCGGGCCGGAACGCCGCGTTCCCTCGGGGAACATCACGAGCGGCTCACCGCCCGCGAGGACCTCGCGGCAGCGCTCGAGTGCCTCGCGGTCGGCCCCCGAGCGGTGGACGGGAAAGGCGCCGAGCGCCTCGATGATTCGCCCTACGAGCTTGGACTTCCAGATCTCTGCTTTGGCCATGTACCGGAGCCGCCGGCGGGTGACCCGGGCGACGAGGAGCCAGTCGAGGTACGAGCGGTGCACCGGGGCGAGGATGAACGGGCCCGTGTCCGGGATGTTCTCGAGGCCGACGACGCGGCCTGGGAAGAAGAGCCTCGACAAGCCGACTGCGACGCCCCTGCAGGCGCGGTAGAGCCGGACCTCCCCCGGTGTCGGTGGTCTCGGTATCACGTCCTCGTTCACAGGTGTCGCAGCACCTCCTCCACGACCTCATCGACTGTGAGATGGGTCGAGTCCACCACGATTGCATCTTCTGCGACCTGAAGGGGGGAGATCGCGCGCCCACTGTCGAGGGTGTCGCGCCGCTCGAGATCGGCGACTGCTTCAAAGGACTCGGTCCCCCGGGGTGACGGTGCCAGCTGGCGCTGCTGGTCGACCCGCCTGCGGGCACGTTCCTCGGGCTCTGCCGTCAGGTAGATCTTGAGATCGGCAGTCGGGAACACGACGGACCCGATGTCCCGGCCCTCGACGACGCCGCCCCCGTGACGCTCGCCCCACTCGCGCTGGCGCCGCACGAGCTCTGCACGGACCGCGGGATGCGCCGCGACCTCGGAGACGGCGCCGTCGACTTCGCCTGAGCGGATCGCGAGGGTGACGTCCTCGCCGTCTAGCCGCACGTGGTCGCCGACGTCGAGGTCCATGTCACGGGCGAGCCGTGCGGCCGCCTCGCCGTTCTCCGGGTCCACCCCTTGCCGCAGCACGAGCAGGGTGACGGCCCGGTACATGGCACCGGTGTCGAGGCGGGCGAGGCCGAGGCGCTCTGCCAGCGCGGCGGCGATGGTCGACTTGCCCGAGCCGGCAGGACCGTCGATAGCTACGAGGAGGCTCACGACGCCGCGCCTGTTCCCTCGGAGGTGGCGGCCACCCGGTACCCCCTCTTGCGCAGAGCGGACACGAGGGCGTCGCCGGAGCCGGGCGCCACGACGAGCACGAGGACACCGCGCGGCCCCTCGCTCGAGTGGGCGATCTCGATGTCGTAGATGTTCACGGCAAGCTGCGCTGCTGCAGACGTGACCTCGGCGAGCACGCCCGGCCGGTCGGGGACGACCACGCGGAGCTCGACGCCCCGTGGCGGCGGTGCGCCTCGTGCCGGGAGGTTGCGGCGGGCGACGCTCGCCCGGTCGAGCAGAGCGACGAGCCCGCTCCGGTCGGCTCCCGCGACGATGCTCCGGACGTCTTCCAGCCGCTCGATGAGGCGGTCGAGCGCCGGCACGATCGCCGCCGAGTTGTCCCGGCAGATGTCGGGCCAGATCCCCGGCGAGCCTGCTGCGATGCGCGTCATGTCCCGGAATCCGCCGGCAGCGAGGCGCATCAGCGCCTCGCGGTCGACAGGTGAGTCGGCCGCGAGCGACATGAGCGTCGCAGCCGCCAGGTGCGGCACGTGCGAGACCACGGCCACGAGCTCGTCATGGCGCTCGGGCGGGAGCACGACGACATCTCCTCCGAGCATCGACACGGCGTCCTGCACGGCCGAGAACGCCGCCTCGCTCGTCTGCTCTGTCGGCGTGAGCACCCACGTCGCCCCGACGAACAGGTCCGGGTCGGCACCTGCGGGGCCTTCCTGCTCCGATCCCGCCATCGGGTGACCCGGCACGAAACGGGGGTCGAGCAACTCCCCCGCGATCTGCCCCTTCACGCCCGCGACGTCCGTGACGACGAGTCCGTCCGACTCGTCTGCCAGCACCCTGCGAGCCACGTCGACGATGCTCGAGGCGGGTGTGGCGAGGAAGACGATGCCCTCGCGCGGAGCCCCCGCGATCGCGGCGACTGCGCCGAGATCGCGAGCCTGTGCGGCACGCGCGGGATCACTGTCCTCGCCGGTCACCTCTGCGTCCCGCCGCCGGAGGCCGAGCGCGATCGAGGATCCGACGAGGCCGAGGCCGACGACATGGACTCGCATCGCTCGTGGAGCGCTCACGTGCTCACGTGCTCACTCGGGCAGGTCGTCGCGGAGCCCGCGCGCTCCCTCGAGATAGACGTGGTGCAGCTCGGCGCGGTCGCGCTCGCTGTAGCAGTGCATGAGCACGCGGATGCACTTCGGCGTCCCACCGCGTATCGACAGCTCGCGGGCGCAGATGAGCGGCACGTCGCCGAGTCCGGCGGCCCGCGCAGCCGTGGCCGGGAACACCGAGGTGACGTCTTCGGTGGCCGTGAAGAGGATGGAGACGAGGTCGTCGTGAGCGATGCCGTTTCGCTCGAGCATCTGCTGCACGAGCGCCTGGACGCGGCCGGTGACCTGTTCCTCTGTGTCCTCGTCGACCGTCGTCGCGCCACGCAGCGCCCGAAGCATGACCGGCATCGGGCGGGAGCCTACTGAGAGGGGCGCGGCGGTGGCGAAGCCGCCCTGGCAGCTCTCGTGTCCCGCCGCCGGGTGGTGCGCGGGCGGCGGGACGCCGCCTTCGAGAGCTCGAGCACCTCGCTCGGGCCGAGCTCCCGCCAGCTGCCGGGTCGCAAGGTCCGGTCGGTCACCGTCCCGATGCGTGTTCGGACGAGCCGGACGACGGGGTGCCCGGTCGCTTCGAGCATGCGGCGCACCTGATGGTTCCGCCCCTCGTGGATCGTGATGCGCAACAAGTTCGGTGCGACGGCCGAGACCTTTGCCGGGGCGGTCCTGCCGTCTTCGAGGTCGATGCCGTCGCGGAGGCGCCGGATGTCGCCTGGCGACGGCACGCCGGCGACCTCGGCCAGGTACTCCTTGTCGACGCCATGGCTCGGATGGGAGACGCGCTGGGCGAGGTCACCGTCGTTCGTGAGGAGGATCAAGCCCTCTGTGGCGGCATCGAGGCGGCCGACCGGGAAGACCCGTGGCTCGTCCGGCACGAGGTCGAGCACGGTCCGACGGCCCTGCGGGTCCGAGGCCGTCGTGACGACGCCGGCGGGCTTGTTGAGCAGGTAGTAGACGAGGCCGGGGAGGACGCCGACCGGGACGCCGTCGACGGTCACGCGATCGGTCGCCGTGTCGACCTGGCGACCGAGCGCGGCGACCTCGCCGTTGACGGTGACGCGGCCCGCTGCGATCAGCTCCTCGCAGGCGCGCCTGCTCCCGTAGCCGACCCGGGCAAGGACCTTCTGGAGTCGCTCCAGGCTCACTCGGTGACGTCGGAGCTCTGGCGGGCCGGATCCGTCTCGGGTCGGAGCGCCTGCTCCAGCATCTCCACCGTCGATGCGGGCGGCACGAACTCCACGAGCGGGGGGAGGTCCTCGAGCGAGTCGAGACCGAGCCGCTCGAGGAACACCCGGGTCGTCCCGTAGAGGATCGGCTGACCCGGACCGGGGTCACGGCCGACCTCCTGGACGTATCCTCGGGCCGTGAGCAGGCGGAGGACGCCATCGGCGTTCACGCCGCGGATGGCCGACACCTGCGCCCTCGAGACCGGCTGCTTGTACGCCACCACCGCAAGCGTCTCGAGAGCGGCAGCGGACAGCTTCTGCGGCGCGCCGTCGAGGACGAAACGCTCCACGTATCCCGAGTACCGCTCCGCGCTCTGGAAGCGGTACCCGCCTGCCACGCGGACGAGCGCGAACCCTCGCCCGTCCCGCTCGTACTGCGCCGCCAGCGCTGCGCACACCTCCTCGACGGCCGGCACCGGGAGCTCGAGCAGCTCGGCCAGCAGGCCCGGCGGGACCGCATCGGTGGCGACGGTGAGGACCGCCTCGATCGCAGCTGCGTGCTCGGGATCCATTGCCCTCTCAGCCTCCGTACTCCGCATCGACGAGAGCCGCCCGGGCGCGCTCGGCCGCGCCGGCAGAGAGCCCGCCGATTTCGTCGGTGTCGACCGTGTCGTCGGGACCGCCGGTCCACCGGACCGTGATCGCCCCGAAGGTGAAGGGCTGGTCGAGGTCGACGAGGCCCTGTTTGTAGAGCTCGAGCAGGCCGAGGAAGTGCACGACAACCTCGGTCCGAGTCCTGGCGTGCGTCGTGAGCTCACGGAACGTCGTGGTGCCCCGCCCGGGCAGGTACCTCGCGAGACGCTCTACGACCTCGGCAACGGTGACCTCGTCGACGAGGATGTGCTCGACCTCGACCTCTGCCTTCGGTCTCTCTGCAAGGGCGCGTAGGGCCGCCTCGACGACGTCGAGCGTGCTGACGCCGGCCAGCAGATCGGGAGCGATGCCCTCGAAGCGCTCGTCCAGGCCAGCCAGGCGCGGGAACGACTTCGCCGCACGCCGCTCGAGCTCCGCGATGGCCTGACCCGCGGCCGAGAACGTGGTGCACTCGACGAGACGTGCGAGCAGGTAGTCGCGCTCCTCGAGGAGGGCCAGGTCGTCCTCGCTCACGGCGTAGTCGCGGTCGGGAAGAAGCCGGCGCGACTTGAGCTCGACGAGGATGGCGGCGATGAGCAGGAACTCGGTCGCGATCTCGAGGTCGAGCCGCTCCAGCGCCTCGACCTCGCCGAGGAAGGCGTCGACGATCCCCGACAGCCGGACCTCGTAGAGGTCCACGCGCTGCTCGGTGATGAGGCGGAACAGGACGTCGAAGGGCCCCTCGAAGACGTCGGTCCGCACCGCGTACCCCACCTCGGCAACGATACCGGCGTCTCCGCCGGACTCGTGGGATGGGAGCCGCCGCCTATCATGCTCGGATGACGCGTGTGTTCTCGGGTGTGAAGCCCACCGGCGAGCTGCACCTCGGGAACTACCTCGGGGCCTTCCGCCAGTGGAGCGCCGATCAGCGCGAGTCCGACTGCCTCTTCTGCGTGGTCGACCTGCACGCGTTGACGGTCGAGATCGATCCCGCCGAGCTGCGGCGGAAGACCTTCCAGACCGCCGTGGGCTTCCTTGCGGCCGGGATCGAGCCAGATCTGTCGACCCTCTTCGTGCAGAGCCACGTCCACGAGCACGCAGAGCTGTCGTGGATCATGGAATGCACCGTCAGCTACGGCGAGCTGACCCGGATGACGCAGTTCAAGGACAAGTCGGGCTCGAAGACCTCGGTCCGCGCCGGGCTCTTCACCTACCCGGCGCTCATGGCGGCGGACATCCTGCTCTACGACGCCGATCGTGTCCCGGTCGGTGAGGACCAGCGCCAGCACCTCGAGATCGCCCGGGACATCGCGATCCGGTTCAACAACCGCTACGGGGAGACCTTCGTCGTGCCCGAGGTGGCGCTGCCACGCTTCGCGGCGAGGGTGATGGACCTGCAGCACCCCGAGAACAAGATGTCGAAGTCGGAGGACTCGCCGCAGGGCACGATCGACCTCCTCGACAGCCCGGACGAGATCCGCCACAAGATCCGGAGGGCGGTGACGGATGCGGACGGCGAGATGCGTTTCGATCCCGAAGGAAAGCCCGGGCTCGCGAACCTGCTCCAGATGATGGCGGCCGTGACGGGGCGCTCGGTCGACGACGTCGTCGACGACTACGAGCAGTACGGGCCGCTCAAGGACGATCTCGCCGACGCCCTCGACGAGGTGCTGCGCCCGGTGCGCGAGCGTTGGGAGCTCTTCTCCTCCGATCCCGGGGAGATCGCCTCGATGCTCGACCAGGGCGCGGAGAAGGCGGCCGGGATCGCCTCGAAGACGCTCGCGCGGGCGAAGGACGCGGTCGGCCTGCTGCCCCGGGGGTAGGCGACCGAGGTGATCCTCAGAAGACGTGCAGCCAGGCAGGCTTGACGAGGTTCATGTACCAGGTGGCGACGTCCCCGAACATGGTCCCGAGGAACCCGCGGTCGAGCCAGACCAAGAGGACGATGACGATGATGAAGCCCATCCGGATGCGGTAGTAGGTCGGCAGCGCATCGACCGGGATGAAGCGCTCGACCAGGGCCGCGCCATCGAGGGGCGGGATCGGGAGGAGGTTGAACGCTCCGACGAGCAGGTTGGCGAGCCCGATCATGCCGACCACGAGCCCGAGCCAGTACAGGAACCCTCCGCTCATCGCCTGGAAGGTGAGGATCGAGAAGTAGAGGTTGGCCGTCTCGTAACGGGGAGCGGCCCCCATGATGAAGTGCAGCCCGATCCCGGCCGCGAGGGCGAGCAGGCCGTTCGAGAGCGGGCCGGCAAGTCCTACCAGCACTGCCTGGTTCCTCGGACGGCGCAGCTTGTTGAGCGCGACGGGGACAGGCTTCGCCCATCCGAAGAAGCCCGGCGAGTGCAGCAGCAGCACCATCGCCGCAGGGACGATGATCGTGCCGATCGGGTCGACGTGGCGGATCGGGTTGGCCGAGATGCGGCCGGCCCGTTTGGCGGTGTCGTCACCGCACCACAGTGCGACGACTCCGTGGCTCACCTCGTGGAACATGATCGAGGGGATCAGCACGAGGATGAAGATCACGGTGCCGAGTGTCAGCTTGTGGTCCTGTATCCCCTTCGTGACCGCGACGACGATGATCGCCGCGATCACGAGGACGAGCGCGACGTTCGCTGCGTTCGAGCGCAGGTACTGCCGCGGATCCCTCCGGCGGCGGCCGATCACGGAGCCACGTCGCAGAGCCGACGACCTCAGCGGCGGGCGACCGAGGCGCAGTTGATGCAATACGCGCTTGCAGGCTTGGCCTCGAGGCGGGCTTCGGAGATGGGCTGCCCGCAACGCTCGCAGACTCCGTAGGTGCCCTTGTCGAGCTTGATGAGGGCGCTGAGGACGTCGCCGAGGGCGTCCTTCAACTGAGACGCGAGGGCTTCGTTCTCGCCGCGCTCCGCAGTGACCTGCGAGGTGTCGGCGAAGTTCGAGTCGTACTCGATCTTGCCCTTCTCGCCGTAACCGAGCTCGGTCAGTTGACCCTCGAGCGAGGCTCTCTCTTCCTCGAGAAGAGCGCGGTAGTCGACGGCTGCATCATTTGCCACGGTCGCGAGACTAGTTGCCAGGCGAAGGCACCGGTGCCCGAGTGCGGTGGGCGCGGGGATGTGCTTGCTCGTAGGCGCGCCGCAGGAGATCGCCGGACACCTTCGTGTACACCTGTGTCGTCGTGATGGCGGCGTGCCCGAGCAGCTCCTGCACGACCCGGATGTCGGCCCCGTGTTCGAGCAGGTGCGTGGCGCACGAGTGGCGAAGCACGTGTGGCGTGACCTTCGCCTGAAGGCCGACGCGCTCGGCGGCGTTCCGGACGACGAGCCAGACCGACTGGCGGCTCATCCGGCGGCCCCGCGTCGTGATGAACAGCGCCTCCTCGTCAGCACGCCGGGCCCAGCGCTCGGGCGCCATGGCGGGCCTCCCCGCCGACGCCAGCCACTCCATGAGTGCACGCGCCGCCGGAGCTCCGAAGGGCACGATCCGCTCCTTCGAGCCCTTGCCGAACACGAGGGCGAGCCCCCGCCCGAGGTCGAGGTCGGCGATGCGCAGGCCGCACAGCTCGGAGATGCGCATCCCGGTCGCGTACATGAGCTCGAGGATCGCCCGGTCGCGGCGCGCCCTCGGGTCGTCGCCCACGACAGATGCCAGCAGCGACTCGATCTCGGGCTCGGTGAGCGCCTTCGGGATCGGCGAGGGGAGCCTCGGACCGTTCACCCCGGCCGTCGGGTCGGGTGGACCGTGTCGCTCGTCCTCGCAGAAGCGATGCAGTCCCCGGATCGCCGACAGCGCCCTCGCGTTCGAGGTCGCCCGCCTCCCGGAGGCGGCGAGGAAGGCGAGGTAGTCCTCGACGACGCGGGGACCGACATCTGCGAGGGCGATGCGGCGGGCGGCAAGGAACTCTTCGTACGCTCGGAGATCGCGGCGATACGAGGCGATGGAGGCGGGCGCACGCCCGCGCTCGACGGCCAGGTACGAGAGGAACTCCTCAGCGTCGACGCTGAGGGGGCGCCACGTCACGAGAGCGTCACTCGGAGTCTTCGTCGGCAGCGAAGATGGTCGGCTGGCTGGTCCTCGCCTTCGCTCCAGCGAGTGCCGCACGAGCGGCGACAAGGCCGATGATGGACTTCGCGTCGACGAGGTCACCGGCGGCCATCAGCTCCTCGACGTCGTCGAGGGAGATCCTCTCGATCGTGAGGTGCTCCTCCTCGATCCCGTGGGCCTCCCGCTCGCACTCGACGAGGCCCTCGGCGAGGTAGCAGATCGTCTCCTCGTTCGAGAAGCCGACCGAGTTGTAGAAGCGGGCGACCTCGGTGATCTCCCGGGCCTCCCGGCCGATCTCCTCGACGAGCTCCCTCGCCATGCAGTCCTTCGGGTCCTCGCTGTCGACGTCGCGCTTGCCGGCGGGCAGCTCCAGCACGGCCTCCCCGATCGCGCCGCGATACTGCCGGATCATCAGCACGTGTCGCCGGTCGTCCTCGAGCGGCACGGCGCACACGGCACCTGGATGGCGGATGACCTCCCGCTCGAAGGTGAACCCGTCCGGGCCGACGAAGGTCGCCGTCGACACCCGGAAGAAACCCCCATCGAAGCGCGTGCGCTCCCCGATCTTCCGGAACGGTTCCCCGTCCGGTGGCTGGGCTTGCGGCATGGCCCGCTCAGCCGACGGCGTCGAGGTCGTACAGGCGCGGCGTCCTGGCGGAGGCACGCTCGAGCGCTGCCTCGACCAGGCCGGCGAACAGTGGGTGCGGGCGGTCGGGGCGGCTCTTGAACTCGGGGTGTGCCTGGGTCGCGATCCAGAAGGGGTGAGCCGGCAGCTCGATGTACTCGACGAGGCGGTTGTCCTTCGACTCCACCCCGGAGCAGACGAGACCGGCCTCCTCGAGCCGAGAGCGGTATCGAGGGTTCACCTCGTAACGGTGGCGATGGCGTTCGGAGACGGTCACCTCTCGGTACAGCTGCGCTACTCGCGAGCCGGGCGTCAGCCGCGCGACATAGGCGCCGAGCCGCATCGTGCCGCCCTTCTCCGTGACGTCGAGCTGCTCGTCCATGAGGTCGATGACGGCATACGGGGTGACCGGGTCCATCTCGCGCGAGTTGGCGCCGGCCAGGCCTGCCACGTTGCGGGCGTAGTCGACGATCATCGCGTGAAGGCCGAGGCAGAGGCCGAGGCAGGGAATGCCGTGCTCCCTCGCGTAGGCCGATGCTGCGATCTTGCCCTCGAAGCCGCGCTCGCCGAATCCGCCCGGGATCACGATGCCGTCGAGCGCGTCGAGGCGCGCGCCGGCCAGCATGCCGGTCACCTCCTCGGCCTGGATCCACTCCATCTCGACGGCCGCGTGGTGCCCGAATCCCGCGTGGCGCAAGGCTTCGACGACCGAGAGGTAGGCGTCGGGCAGGTTGACGTACTTGCCGATGACGCCGATCCGCACCAGGTCCCGGGTGGAGTTCACGCGTTCCAGCAGGCGCTCCCACCCCGAGAGGTCGATCTCGTGCTCGGGGCCGTCGAGGTGGAACAGCCGGCAGACGATGTCGTCGAGGCCTTCGGAGTGCAGGACGAGCGGGATCTCGTAGATGCTGGCGGCATCGATCGCCGTGACCACCGCCTCCGTGGGCACGTCGCACAGTAGTGAGATCTTCTGCTTCAGGCTGTCGGCGAAGGGCTGCTCGCTGCGGCACACGATGACGTCGGGCTGGATGCCGCGGCTGCGCAGCTCGGTCACCGAGTGCTGCGTCGGCTTGGTCTTGTGCTCTCCGGTCGTCCGGAGGAACGGAACGAGCGTCAGGTGCAGGTAGCACACGTTGTCGCGGCCGACCTCGCGGCGGAACTGCCGGATCGCCTCGAGAAACGGCACGATCTCGATGTCCCCCACCGTCCCGCCCACTTCCACGATCACGACGTCGACGTCCTCGGTCCCGAGCCGGCGGACACGATCCTTGATCTCGTCGGTGATGTGTGGGATGACCTGCACCGTCTTGCCGAGGTAGTCGCCCCTGCGCTCCTTCGCGATGACCGACGAGTAGACCTGGCCGGTGGTGGCGTTCGAGTCGCGGTGCAGGTTCACGTCGATGAACCGCTCGTAGTGGCCGAGGTCCAGGTCGGTCTCACCACCGTCGTCGGTGACGAAGACCTCTCCGTGCTCGAACGGGTTCATCGTGCCGGGGTCGACGTTGATGTACGGGTCGAGCTTGCACATCGTGACCCGGAGCCCCCGCGACTTGAGGAGCCGGCCGAGCGACGAGGCGGTGAGGCCCTTGCCGAGCGAGCTCGACACGCCGCCGGTCACGAACACGAACTTGCTCACGCTGTCCTCCCAGGTGTCCGCTCGGACAGAATACCGGAGGGCTGCGCGGCCGTCGCGGATCGAGCCCGAACAGGGACGGCATGTGGGGTCACCGGCCGGAGGCCACCTGCAGGAGCTCCTCGGCATGGCGGCGGGCTGCCGCGCTCGCCGGCTGGCCGGACAGCATGCGTGACAGCTCGGCCAGCCGCTCGTCACCGGAGACCGCTCGGGCGTGGGTGATGGTGCGGGTAGAGGACTCGCGTTTCTCGACGGCGATCTGATGCGTTGCGAACGCCGCCACCTGAGCGAGGTGGGTGACGACGAGGACCTGGTGCCGCTCCCCCAGCTCGGCGAGAGAGCGGCCGACGGCAAGAGCCGCTTCTCCACCGATCCCGGCATCGACCTCGTCGAACACGAGGGTCGGCGGCGCGCCGGAGAGGACGAGGCGGGTGGCGAGCATGGCGCGGGAGAGCTCGCCGCCGGAGGCCACCTTCGCAAGGGGCAGGGCCGTCTCGCCCGCGTTCGCTCCGAAGAGGAACTCGACCGCATCCCCGCGACCGCCCTCCGAAACGAGGATCTCGAGGCGCGCCCTCGGAAGAGCGAGCTCACGCAGGTGGCCCTGGATCCTGGCGGCCAGTTCCGGGGCGGCGGCTCGTCTCGCGTCGCCGAGGACTTGCTCGGCGAGCTGCAGGTGCTCCAGGGCCACGTCCCTCTCGGCGCTGATCTGCGCCCGTCGGGCGTCCCCGGCCCGGAGGTCGGCAAGGCGCGCTCGTGCCTCGTCGCGGTAGGCGATGACGGCGGCGAGATCGGCACCGTACTTCCGCCGGAGCTCGGCGAGGCGCCGGCGTCGCTCCTGGACGGTGGCAAGCCGCGCCGGGTCGTCGTCGAAGCGCTCCTCGCGGTCGCGCAGCTCCGCGAGCACGTCGTCGAGCTCTGCCACCGCTGCGTCGAGGCGCGCTGCCAGGTCGGCGAGCGGTTCGAATTGGCCGAGGCGTGCCGCCGTCTCGCTCACGAGGTCGCGAGCCCCGGCGTCGTCCCCCTCGCCACCGATCGCGTCGCGCGCCGCCGCAGCCGTGTGACGCAGTTCCTCTGCGCTCGCGAGGATCGCCTCCTCCTCCCGGAGCCGGTCGTCCTCCCCGGCGTCTTCCAGCCCGGCGGGTTCGAGCTCGCCGAGCTGGAAGCTCAGGAGGTCGATCTCCCGGGCGAGCGTTCGCTCGTCCCCGCCGAGGGCGGCGAGCCGGTCGTCGAGCGCTCTCACGACGGCCCGTGCCTCCTCGACTTCGCTGGCGTCGACTCCGGCGAAGCGATCGACGGCCGCCCGCTGTGCGTCCTGGCGCAGCAGCGACTGATGGGCGTGCTGCCCATGCAGGTCCACGAGCGCCGCACCCACCTCCGCGAGGGCACCAGCTGTTGCCATGCGGCCGTCGACGTAGGCGCGTGAGCGGCCGTCGCCCGGCACCTCCCGCGCGAGCACGACCTCCTGGTCGGACGCCGCCATGCCGGGTGTCAGAGCGCCCGCGACGGCGAACCGGCCTTCGACGACGGCAGCGTCGGCGCCGGCTCGGACGAGGGCCGGATCGGCACGGCCGCCCATGAGGAGCTCGAGCGCTTCGACGAGGAGCGTCTTGCCCGCTCCCGTCTCCCCTGTCAGCGCCGTCATCCCCGGGCCGAGATGGAGGACGAGGTCCTCGATGACGCCGAGGTTCCGGACGCGGAGCTCGACCAGCATCGGCTTCAGCTCGCTATCGGTCCGTGAGGCTGAAGCGCGAACGGAGGACCGTGTGGAAATCAACGTCGCCGAAGGTGACGAGGCGAGCCGTCTCAGGCGCCGCGCGGCAGGCGACGTGGGACCCTGCGCAGAGGGAGACGACGATCGAGCCATCGATGACGGCGGCAGCCTCGTGCCCGTCGAGAAGCGTCATGTCGATCGACTCGTCCGGCTCGAGGACGAGGGAGCGGTCGAAGACGAGGTGGGGAGCGACGGGCGTGAGCACGATGGCGCGCAGCTGTGGCGAGACGACCGGACCGCGTGCCGAGAGGTTGTATGCGGTCGAGCCGGTCGGCGTACAGGCGAGGAGACCGTCCGTGACGTACGTGAGGAACGGGTGGCCGCCGATCCCGACGGCGACGTGGATGGTGTGGCCCGGAGCGGTCTTCTCCACGATGACCTCGTTGAGGGCGAGCAGCCGGCGTCGCTTCTCGCCGGGGCAGTCGATGTCCGCCTCGAGCACCATCCGCTCCTCGACGGCGTAGTCGCCGGCGGCTATCCGCTCGAGTGCCTGCTCCAGGCCAGCCGGCTCGACCTCGGCCAGGTACCCCATCCGACCTAGGTTCACCCCGAGCACGGGCGTCTCGTGTGGAAGCGCCAGCTGCACCGTTCGCAGCATCGTGCCGTCGCCGCCGAGGCTGATGGCGAGGTCGATCTCCGGCGGGAGTGACTCGTCGGCGGTCCCCGACCAGGTCGTGACCTCGACGCCCCGCGCCTCCCACCACGCCCGGGCCGTCGCTGCGAGCGCGAGCGCCTCGTCCCGCTGCGGGTGGAGGACGAGCACGACTGACTTCACGCGGCCATCCTCGCGGCTCGGGAGTGAGTCACGCCAGCACCGTCCGCCGGGCGCCGGGAGAGCGTCGTGCGTCGTGCGTCGTGCGTGGCGCCGCTCTCGTGGCGCTCTATGCCGGGGGGACCCGTCACGCCTCAATTATTTCGTGAAGCCAGCAGGTCGCCGGCGACACGTGAGCTTCACAAGTTGAGCCAGCTCGGGCTCTCGGGGCTAACGGGCTCAGGCGGAAGTCGCTCTCTTCGCCGTGCTGCGAGCCCGCCCGGAGGCGGAGCCGGCGCTCTTCTTCGCCGTGCCGGCGCTCTTCTTCGCCGTCGGCCGGGTTGCCTTCTTCGTCGCCCCACTCGCCTTCTTGGCAGGCGCGGAGGCGTTGGCGGCACGGGTTCGGGTCGCCTTCTTCGCTGCGGCCTTGGCAGTCGACGCCTTCTTGGCGGTCGACACC
>JAJYGM010000817.1 GCA_021785095.1 Actinomycetes bacterium | reverse complement strand
ACCTGCTCGTGTCGCTCGGCACGTACATCGCCTCCATGACCCTCGGGGAGGAGAACCGCCAGGGCGCGAGCTTCTGGTCCAACTTCGCGAGCGTGCCCTACCGCTACCTCTACGAGAGTGGCGGGATCCGGCGTGGCATGTGGACCGTCAGCTGGTGGCGAGACCTGCTCGGCGCCGAGGCGGCGGGTCCTGCGGCTGCAGCGGGGCTGAGTCCCGAGGCCTGGCTCGACGAGCAGGCGGCAGCCACGGTCCCGCCGGGGAGCGACGGGCTCATGGTCGTCCTCGACTGGCTTGCGACCCCGTCCGCTCCCTTCCGCAAGGGCTCGATGCTCGGCTTCGACAACCGCCACGGGCGCTTCCACGTGCATCGCGCGATCCTGGAAGGAATCGCGCTCACCATCGGACGCTGCGCGAACGAGATGGCTCGCGAGCTCGGTCGGGACTTCCGGCGTCTCGTCGTATCCGGCGGCGGGTCGGCCTCGCGGCTGTTCCTCCAGCTCTTCGCGGACGTGTTCGGCCTGCCTGCCGAGCGGACCCGGGTCCACAACGCGGTGGGCCTCGGCGCGGCCATCTGCGCAACGGTCGGCCTCGGCTGGCACGCCTCGTTCGAGGACGCGATGGAGGCGATGGTCGCGAAAGAGCTCGACGTGCCCCCCGAGCCCGCCCACCACGAGCTCTACCGCCGGATCCAGCCGATCTACGACTCGATCCCCGCCCGTACCGACCCGGTGTTCGAGCGCTCGTCGCCACTCTTCGCCGGCCGGCCCCTCGCCCCGGAACCCTGACCAGCCGTCGCCGGGACCGGGGTCAGGCCCTGGATCCGCCCAGCGCCCGGGGGCGTGGCGCGCCGTGCTCAGGCGCCGACGCGGATGAGCTTCTTGTTGACGAACTCGTCTGCCCCGTACCGGCCGAGCTCGCGGCCGAACCCGGAGCGCTTGACCCCCCCGAAGGGCAGCTCCGGGGCGTCGGCGCCGACGATGTTCACGTAGACCATGCCTGCTTCGATCCGGTCCGCGACCCGCTTTGCCTGCTCGGGGTCGGTCGTCACCAGGTAGGAGCCGAGCCCGAAGGGCGTTGCATTGGCGAGCTCGACCGCCTCGTCCTCGGAGCCGACCCGGTAGACCTGCGCTACCGGGCCGAAGAACTCCTCGCGGTAGGCCTCGTTGTCGGGTCCGATGTCGACGAGCACCGTGGGCTCGAAGAAGTTGCCGGTGCGCGCACCGCCCGTGACGATCCGCCCCCCCTGTGCGACCGCTCGCGCGACCTGGTCCTCGAGCCGGTCGGCAGCGACCTTCGACGACAAGGGGCCGATCGTGGTGTCGGGCGAGCGGGGATCTCCGGGACGCACCGCAGCGATGGCGGCGGTGAACTTCGCGAGGAAGGCGTCGTAGAGCTCGTCCGCGACGATGAAGCGCTTGGCGGCGTTGCAGCTCTGGCCCGTGTTGTCGAGGCGGGCGGCGACCGCGTCCTGCACGGTCCTGTCGAGGTCGTGGGTGCTGAGAAGGATGAACGGGTCCGAGCCGCCGAGCTCGAGGACCACCTTCTTCAGGTTGCGACCGGCGACCGCAGCAACCGCCGAGCCGGCCCGCTCCGAGCCGGTCACCGATACCCCGCGCACCCTGGGGTCGGCGATCACCCACTCGATCTGCTCGTTCGTGGCCCGGATGTTCTCGTAGACGCCTCGTGGGCAACCGGCGTCGTCGAAGATCTGTTGCATTGCCTCGGCGGATTCGGGGCACTGCGGGGCGTGCTTGAGCAGGATCGTGTTGCCGATCACGAGGTTCGGGCCGGCGAAGCGCGCCACCTGGTAGTAGGGGAAGTTCCAGGGCATGATCCCGAGGAGCACCCCGACGGAGGACCGCCGGACGACGGCCGAGCCCTCCGCATCGTGCAGTTCGATCGGCTCGTCGGCCATGAGCCCCTCCGCGTTCTCCGCGTAGAACCCGTAGATCGCCGCAGCGAAGTCCACCTCCCCGAGGGCCTGCTCGATCGGCTTGCCCATCTCCCGAGTGATGATCGCTGCCAGTTCGTCACGTCGCTCGTGGTGGAGCTCGCCGACGCGCCCGACGAGGGCGCCACGCTCGGCTGCCGTCGCCGACCAGGACCGGTGCGCCTGGTCGGCACGCCGAATCGCTTCCCGCAGCTCGTCATCGGATGCGGTGGGGTACTCCCGAAGGGTCTCTCCGCTTGCAGGGTCGACGACCGCGTAGATGGTCATGGAGGTTCTCCGTTCACTCGTGATGCCGAAGGGATAGCACAGCCCAGCTCCTGCGCCAAGCGGGACAGCCAGCTCTTCCGCCGAGCGGGACAGCCCAGCTCTCCCGCCAAGCGGGTTCGTCGTTCCCACGACGGCCGGGCGCGGGGGGTCCAACGGCCGCCGACGCTCGAGAGCGGAGGATCCACTGGCGGACGGCGTCGCAGCTGTTCGCTAGGATCTCGACGCAGCGCGTCCGGAAGGGCACGACGTGCTCTGGAGGGTAGATGACGTATCCAGATGTCCAGGCGACGGCCGTTCCGGAGCCGGAGGAGCTCGAAGCTGGCGCTCTGGCGGCGCTCTCCGAGGCTGACTTCCTCGCTCGCCAGCGCGTGCTGCTGCTCGCGGAGCAGGCGGAGCAGGCGTCCCAACTCGAGGGACTGCTCATCGAGGCGGAGACCCTCGCGCGCGAGTCCGAGCCCGGTGACACCCAGTTCGACGAGGAGTCCGGAGAGGGCGGGACCGCAACGGTCGAGCGGGAGCGCAACCTCACGCTCGCGGCGCAGGCCCGAGCTGCGCTCCTCGAGACCGAGGCCGCCCTCGAGCGCCTGGCGGCTGGCACGTACGGTCGTTGTGAATCCTGCCAGGAGCCGATCGGTCGTGCCCGGCTCCAGGTGATCCCCTCCGCCCGCCTGTGCGTCGCCTGCAAGAGCGGGGGGCTGTCGCGCCGGTAGGCGGGCGTGTCCGCTGGCGACAGCTCTGGCTGGCGCTGGCCGTCGCGGCCGCCGTCGTCGCCGTCGACCAGGTCACGACCTCGTTGGTCCTTGCCGATCTGCACCATCCCGTTCGGCTCGTCGGACCATTCTCCCTCCGCCTCGAGCTGAACTCCGGTGTGGCGTTCAGCCTTGGCCAGGGGCATCCCGACCTCGTGACGGCGCTCGTGGTGCTGGTCTGTGCTGGGATCGTGGTCGCCGCGGCCCGCGCCGAGCGGGCGATGCTCGCGGTGTCGCTCGGCCTGATCCTCGGTGGGGCGCTCGGGAACCTCGCCGACCGGCTCTTTCGCCACGAAGGTGGTGCGGTCGTGGACTTCCTGGCATCGACGTTCTGGCCGACGTTCAACGTCGCGGACTCGGCGATCGTGGTCGGCTCGGTGCTCCTCCTCGTGAGCGTGGCTCGCTCGTGACGACGAGCCAGTCGGACGAGGATTGGGTGACCGTGGTGGTCCCGGACGCGCTCGACGGCGAACGGCTCGACCGGGTTCTCGCCACGCTGACCGGTTGCTCCCGAGCGGTGGCGAGCGTGATCCTGCGCTCGGGCGGCGCCAGGCTCGGCGAGGCGGCGATCTCGGAGGGCCGGCGGCGGGTCCGGGCCGGCGAGGTCGTCTCGCTCCGACCGCTTGCCCGAGACGAGACACGTCCTGCAGCCGAGTCCGGGTCGAGCCTCGACGTCTACTTCGAGGACGACGATGTCCTCGTGGTGGCCAAGCCGGCGGGGCTGGCGGTCCATCCCGGGGCCGGCCGTCCCGGAGGCACGCTCGTCAACCTGCTCCTCGGCCGCTATCCCGAGCTCGCGGCAGTGGGCCCCCCGGCGCGGCCTGGGATCGTCCACCGGCTCGACCTCGGCACCTCGGGTCTGTTGCTGGTCGCGCGGACGCCACACGCGTTCGCCGCACTCAGCGAGCAGATCGCTGCGCACGCGGTGCGGCGCGAGTACGTCGCACTCGTCGCCGGCACGGTCCGGGCGGACGCCGGGACGATCGACGCACCCCTCGGCCGCTCGCGGAGGCGCCCGACGCTCGTGAGCGTGGTCGCGGACGGTCGTGCGGCGCGGACGCACTACCGCGTCGCGGGGCGGAAGAGCGCTGAGGCAACCGGCAGTCTGGCACTCAGCCTGCTCCGGGTTCGCCTGGAGACCGGTCGAACCCACCAGATCCGGGTCCACCTCGCAGCGATCGGTCACCCTGTCGCGGGCGACTCGGCTTATGGAGGACCCGACCTGCCCGGGCTCGGCCGGCCGTTCCTGCACGCGGCATCCCTCGGTTTCACCCACCCACGAACTGGGTCGTGGGTGCAGTGCAGCGCACCGCTCCCGACCGAGCTCCACGACGTGCTCGAGGCGGTCGGGTTGAGCTCGGCCGGGAGTTGGGGTACTCACGCCGAGCAGGCGCCGCCGGGCTGAGCCCTAGGCGGCGAGCGCCTCGAGGCCCGGGACGGTCGAG
>JAJYGM010000437.1 GCA_021785095.1 Actinomycetes bacterium | reverse complement strand
GCGGTCGACGCGTCCGCAGCGCGGGTGCCGAGCATCCGGCGGCGCTCGGTCACGGCGCCACGGCGGTACGGCGACGCGTTCACCACCACGACGAGCTCGGCGCCGCCGGACCCGAGAGCGGCCACAGGCCCCGCCGGGCTCCAGGCGTCCTCACAGACCGTCACCCCGACCCTCACTCCGGCGATCGAGTACACCTCACGCGGGTCCGTGCCCGCCGCGAAGTACCGGCGTTCGTCGAACACGCCGTAGTTCGGCAGGAGCTGCTTGTGCCAGACGCCGTGCACTTTGCCGCCTGCGAGGACGGCAGCCGCGTTGTGCAGGTCGCCGTCGGCGTCGACGTAGCCCACGACCGCCGCGCACCGGCGCGTCGCGGCCGCGACCCGGTCGAGAGCACGCAGGTTCTCCTCGATGAACGACGGTTTGAGCAAGAGGTCCTCGGGCGGGTAGCCCGTGATCGCGAGCTCCGGGAAGACGGCGAGATCGGCGTGGCTCTGCTCGGCCACCTCGAGAGCTCCGAGGATCTTCCCGACGTTGGCCTCGAGGTCGCCCACGATCGTGTCGATCTGGCACAAAGCGACTCTGAGCCTGCCCACACGAGAAGCGTATCGGTGCCGGCCGTGCCCCCAATTACTCTTTGTCCAGCTCATGACTGCCCTTCCGCCGCTGCTCGAGGACGCCGCGTGGTCCTCGGCCGCCCCGGGCGCCGTGCGGCTCCTCTTCGAGCGGATGGCGGAGGCGCGTCCCGGCGAGCTCGAGCGCGTCGACGCTGCGCTCGCGCAGTCGCTGTCCGCGGTCGCCGGTGCGAGCCGCTCGCTCGCCCGGCTGCTCGTGGCCGACCCGGAGGCCCTCGAGGTGCTGACCGGCGGGGAGTGGCCCGAGCTCCTCGAAGCAGTGCGGCACGCCGGCGACGCCGAGGCCATCGCCCGCCGGCAGCACCTCGCTCTGCTCCTGCTCGCGTCGGACGACCTCACCGGCAGGAGCTCGCTCGAGGAGGTGGGCGAGCGCCTCTCCGAGCTGGCGGACACGGTGCTCGCTGCGGCGATGTCTGTCGCAGCACCCGACGCGAGCCTGGCCGTCATCGGGATGGGCAAGCACGGGGCAAAGGAGCTCAACTACGCGAGCGACGTCGACGTCGTCTTCGTCACAGCGAACGACGCCGAGCTGGCGGCCGCCACGTCGGCAGCGCGCCGCGTGCTCGGCATCGCCGGCACCGCCTACCGGATCGACACGGACCTGCGTCCCGAGGGTCGCAACGGCGTGCTCGTCCGGACGCTCGACTCCTATGTCGCGTACTGGGAGAAGTGGGCGAGGCCGTGGGAGTTCCAAGCGCTCGTGAAGGCCCGCTTCTCGGCCGGCGACGAGACGCTCGGGCGCCAGTTCGAGGTGCGGGCCGGTACTGCACTGTGGTCGCGGCACTTCGACGCGGAGGCGCTCGGTGAGCTGCGTTCCATGAAGTCGCGAGCCGAGACGCTCGTCGCCGCCAAGGGGCTGTCCGAGCGCGAGCTGAAGCGGGGCCGCGGCGGCATCCGCGACATCGAGTTCTCCGCTCAGCTCCTGCAGCTCGTCCATGGCGCGAGCGATCCCTCCCTGCGGGTGCGACCGACGCTCGCCGCCCTGGCCGAGCTCGGCTCGGCCGGCTACGTCGACGCGGGCGATGCCACCGCCCTCGCTCTCGCGTACCGGTTCCTCCGCACGGTGGAGCACCGGCTGCAGCTCGTGGAGGAGTCCCAGGTGCACACCGTTCCCGCCGGCGGGCCGGCGCGGGACCACTTGGCGGCGGTGCTGGGCTTCTCCGTCCCCGTCGCCGGCTCCGCCACGGCGCCCGAGCGTGACCGACGTGAGCGTGGCGCGGGGGCGCGGCGGAGAAGCGATCGTTTCGACGCGGTGTTGGCGCGATACCAGTCGTCGGTGCGGTCCATCCACGAGCGCCTCTACTTCCGGCCGCTGCTCGAGGTCTTCGGGCCCGCCCGCGCCGGGGGAACAGGTCCCCGCCTCACCGAAGCCGCTGCGACCGAGCGCCTCTCGGCCTTCGGCTTCCGGGAGGCCGAGCGGACACGCCAGGCCCTCGTCGAGCTGACCCGGGGTCTCACGCGTTCCTCGAGGCTGATGCAGCAGCTCCTGCCAGTCCTGCTCGGATGGCTCTCCGAGACACCGGACCCCGACCTCGGGCTTCTCGGACTGCGCAACCTCGCCGGGATGCCGCACCAGCGTGACGTGCTCGTGGCGTCGTTTCGTGACTCACCCGAGCTCGCCCGCCGCCTGTGCACGGTCCTCGGGACGAGCCGCCGGCTCGGGGATCTCGCGAGGCGGTACCCGGCGCTCGCACTCCGGTTCGGCGACGACGAAGAGCTCGCGGCGCCGTCGCCGGACGCCCTCGCGGGACGGACGCTGATGGCGGCGGGCGAGATCCCCGAGCGAGCCGTGCGCGGCCTGCGGCGCGTGGTCGGCGAGGAGACCCTCCGGATCGCGGCGGCCGACGTCCTGCTCGCGTTGGGCGCAGACGGCGACGGCGCGCCTTTGCTCCCGGCCTCGAGGCAGCTCGCACAGCTCGGCGACGCGGCACTGGCCGCCGCCCTTCACGCCGCGTCTCCCCCTCTGGCGTTCGGGATCGTCGCAATGGGCCGTCTCGGAGGTTCCGAGCTGTCGTACGGAAGCGACCTCGACGTGGTGCTCGTCTACGACGGAACGACCGGCGCCGATGCAGCGGTGGCCGAGCAGACCGCCACCACGCTCTTCCGCATCCTCAACGGCTCAACGCCGGCAGAGAGGATCTGGACGGTGGACGCCTCGCTGCGACCGGAGGGCAAGAAGGGACCTCTCGCCCGCTCGCTTCATGCATACGAGGAGTATCACGCCCGCTGGGCCTCGGCCTGGGAGCGCCAGGCGTTGATCCGCGCACGGCCGGTCGCAGGTGACCCTGCGCTCCTCGAGCGCTTCATGGCACTCGTCGAGCGCAGCGTGTGGGAACGCCCGCTCAGTGCCGACGACGTCCGCGAGATCAGGCGCCTGAAGGCGCGAACCGAGCGGGAGCGCATCCCGAGCGGTGAGGACCCGCAGTTCCACTTCAAGCTCGGGAAGGGCTCGCTCGCCGACATCGAGTGGACGACCCAGCTCCTCCAGCTGGAGAACGGGGTCCGCGGAGCGAACACCCGTGAAGCACTTCGAGCTCTTCTCGACGCACGCACCATCGACGAAGGCGACGTCGGCATCCTGGCCGAAGCGCTCGCCTACCTGGAGCGAACGCGCAACCGGTGGCACCTCGTCGGCAACTACGTCGCCGGCGCCGGCGGTCCGGTCACGCACACTGGCTCGGACTCCCTCCCGCATGCGCCGGAGGCGCTGGCGCGGCTCGCGCGCTCCCTCGGGGAGACGCCGGT
This sequence comes from Actinomycetes bacterium, assembly GCA_021785095.1. Next base: position 1,036 of record JAJYGM010000437.1, on the reverse strand, counting down.
CGAGCTGCGCGAGCGGTACCGCCGGCTGACGCGTAGGGCGAGGAAGGTGGTGGAGCGGCGTTTCTACGGGTTGTGATCGGGAGACCCAAGGTCGAGCGCTCCGGGCGCTCCGGGCGCTTCCGGCGGCTCAGCGGGGTCCGGTAGCTCGGGCAATTCGAGCCCGAGGCCCCGCAAGGCCCCGGCGTCATCGACGTCCACGAGCTCACGCTCGAGGTCGAAGCCGGGAAGCTCGGCCTCGCCGAGAAAGCGACAGCCGCTCTCCAGGGCGGCCTGAACCCTGCGCTCTCCCTCCGCCGAGCGCTCCTCGGCGAGCGCCAGAGCAGCGGGCGACCAGCGTGCACAGAGCGGCTGCGGCCGTCCCTCACGAAGGGGAACAACGCTCACGCCGGGCGGCGCCGGGAAGGTGGCGATGGCCCTCAGCAGCCCTTCGGAGAGAAGGGGGAGGTCCGTAGCCAGCACGAGCGCCGAGCTGCCGGAGCCACTCCGGCGGAAGTGCCGGGCTCCGAGGGTGATCGCGAGGAGAGGTCCTTCACCGGGATCCTGCTCGCTCGGCAGCGGCAGCCCCGACACCCCTGGACCGACTTCCACCGAGTGGTCCGCGATCCGGCTGAGGAGCGAACCGAGGTGCACCGCGAGGGCGCTGCCGCCCGAACCGAGCGGCAGCGCCGCCTTGTCCCGCCCGAGCCGCCTGCTCCGGCCGCCGGTGAGGAGGATGCCGTTCAGGGTGACTCGGACTCGAGCTCGGCCGCCAGCTCCACCGCTGCCACGCGGGCCCGAGCCGCCGACACCCCGGCTCGGGCGGCGAGCCAGCAGGAGATAGGTGCGGCCGTGCGCTCCGACGCGCGAGCCGCGACCCCGGCCAGCGCCAGGAGGTCGTTCACCTCCTCCTCGCTCGGCGGGTCCACCCCGAGTCGCGCCGCGAATTGCTCCAGCCACTGCGATCCTGTCGTCGTCACGGTCCGAACGGTATCGGTCAGGGCACGCTTCGGGTACCTGTTCCGGGCGCTCGACAACCTCCGAGCCTCCGCCTCTTACA
>JAJYGM010000253.1 GCA_021785095.1 Actinomycetes bacterium | reverse complement strand
CGGTCTGCCGGGGCACTCGATGTCTCTTCGGGCACGTCGAGCTCGTCGGCGCGGGTGACCGTGCGACCGGGACCGTTCAGCACATGCGAGATGCACCGATGCAGGACCAACCGCCGGACCGGCCGCTGGACCGGTCGCTGGACCAGTTCGAGGCACCGACGCTTCCCGAGGTCGTCGTGCGGATGCTCGGGTCGGTCGACATCCTCGGCGCGGCACGCCCGTTCCGGAGAGCTTGGTGCCTCGATCTCGTCGCATACCTGGCGCTGCACCCCACCGGGGCGCGTGCCGACGTCTGGGTGACTGCGCTGTGGCCGGACCGGATCCCTCCCGATGCGACGCGGTTCTCGACGATCTCCGACGCGCGGCGCGCGCTCGGGGTTGCCTCTGACGGGTCTGACCACCTCCCCCGCTCAGTGGGACGGCTCAAGCTCGCGACGACGGTGACGACGGACTGGGCGCAGTTCCGATCGCTCTCCACGGCGCGCGGCTCCGGTGCGTTGACGGCATGGGAGGCCGCGCTCGACCTTGTCCGTGGGCCGCTCCTCGGCGGGCTTCGCTCGACCGACTGGGCGGTGCTCGAAGGTCTGGCCGCGGAGATGGAGGGCGCGATCGTGCAGCTGGCGCTGGACGTCGCTGAGCACCACTTGGCCAGGAAAGACGGGCGCCGTGCGGAACGCGCGTTGCGACGAGGTCTTCACGCTTCCCCTTACGACGAGCGTCTCTACCGTCTCCTCTTCCTCGCCGCCGACTGCCAGGGCAACCCCGCGGGGGTCGAGTCCGCGATGTGCGAGCTCGTCGGGCTCGTGTCGGGCGAGCCCGTCAGGCACCCGCACACGTCGTGCGGTGCTTTGGACCCCGCTCGATGGGTGCATCCCGAGACCCTGGCCGTCTACCACGCTGTCAGCCGCCGCTGCTTGCACCAGCCTTTGGATGCCAAGGCGGGTCGCTCAGGCTGACGCGGGTCTGCCCGCACGCCAGATGCGCAGGTGGCGTGCGGTATCGAAAGGGGCGAGTGCGGGCTTCGCGCGCGTCGATGTTGCGCGCGGCGGTGTTGCTAAGGTCTGCCCCGCCATGCCGAGGAGCTCGACGGGAAAGTGGGTCGCGCGCGCCGGTGCGACCGGCGGCGGTCGAACCTATCGCGGTCAGGCACCGGTGAACTGGTATGCCGCGCTCGTCCTCATCGTGATCGCCGGCCTGGTCTCGATCGCGTTCGCCCGCATGGACTACCAGCGCGGAGCAGTCGCGAGCACGGTCCCACCCGTCAAGGGGGGCGCGCCGTGGTTCGCCGCCATCACCTTCGACGTCTGCGGCACCCAGCGCGCTCCACTGGCGTCGAACGCCTTGGACACTGCCAAGCAGTCCTTCTACACCACCGGGAACGGGGTCATCACGATCTCGCCGAAGACGACAGGCGCAGCCGGGCACAACGCGGTGCTCGGGAAGTTCGTCTCGTCGTACAAGGGGCTCGTGCTTCGCGCGACAGCGCTCCGGCTCCCGGCCCCGACGACATCGTCCTCGAGCTCGAAGACCTCGAAGAAGGGCAGCGGCAAGAAGGGCAAGACCGCCACATCCACCGGCACGACCTATAGCAACGGACAGAGATGTCCGTCGGGAACCAAGGACGCTGGGAAGAAGGCGTACGTGACCGCGAGCTACTGGCCGAACGCCTTCTCGTCCAAAGCGAAGCCGTCGACGGTCAAGGGGAACCCCGAGACACTGCGCTTCACGAACGACCAGCTCATCACGGTCGGCTTCGTGCCCGCCGGTACGACGCTGCCGAAGCCCAACGGGAAGATCGTGACCGCGCTCCTCGACGCGTCGGCAAGCTCGTCGTCAGCCCCGACGACCCCGACGACTCCGACGACTCCGACGACTCCGACGACTCCCACGTCTTCGGTCCCCTCGACGCCGACCACGACCGCGCCCGGCTCCACGTCAACCACCGCACCCACCTCGTCGACGACGCCCACGACCAAGGCGGGGTAAGGGCGACGCCGTGAAGGCGGTCGTGCTCGTGGGGGGAGAAGGGACGCGGCTGCGCCCGCTCACCCTGTCGGTCCCCAAGCAGATGCTCCCGATCGTGGAGCAGCCGATGATCGAACGGGTGCTGGGGCAGCTCCGCCGCTACGGCGTCGACGACGCGGTCCTCTCGCTCGGCTACCTGCCCGACGCCTTCCTCGAGGCGTACCCCGATGGCGTTGCCGCTGGGGTGCGCATCTCCTACGCGGTGGAGCCCGAGCCGCTCGATACGGCTGGCGCGATCCGGTTCGCGGCCCTCTCGGCACACGTCGACGCCACGTTCGTCGTCGTGAACGGCGATGTGCTGACCGACATGGACCTGGGCGCTCTCGTGGCGTTCCACCGTGCACACGGCGCCGAGGGCACGATCTCGCTGCACGCCGTCGAGGATCCGTCCGCCTTCGGTGTCGTCCCGACCGACTCCCAGGGGCGCGTGCTCGCTTTCGTGGAGAAACCGCCCCGAGACGAGGCGCCCACGAACCTCATCAATGCCGGAAGCTACGTCCTCGAACCCTCGGTGCTCGAGCGGATCCCCTCGGGACGCAGGGTCTCCATCGAGCGCGAGACGTTCCCGGCGATGGTCGCGCAAGGTTCGCTGTACGCGCTCGACGACAGCGCCTACTGGCTCGACGCCGGGACGCCCGAGGCGTACCTCGCCGCGCACCGGGACCTGCTGGACGGCCGTCGACCCGGACCTCCCGCTCCTGGCGCCAGGGACTCGGGAGGGCAGGTGTGGCTGCTCGGCTCCCCCGAGGTCGAGCCTGGGGGCGTCGTCAGAGGTCCGGCACTGCTCGGCGACGGCGCGCTCGTCCGAAGCGGCGCGCTCGTCGACCGTGCCGTCGTGGGGCGGAACTGCCTCGTCGAGGCCGGCGCGCGGGTCGTGCGCTCCGTGCTGCTTCCCGGTGCCGTCGTCGCATCAGGGGCTGTGGTGTGCGGCTCGATCGTCGGACCCGGCGCGCGGGTGGGCGAGCGCAGCGAGGTGCGCCCCGTGTCGGTGCTCGGGGCGTGCGCCCTCTTGCCCTCCGGAGAGGTGGTGACAGGAGCGCGCGTCCCGGCTTGACCGTGCATGATGTGGGCGCGATGAGGACGATGGTCACCGGCGGGGCCGGGTTCATAGGGTCGACGCTGGTCGACAGGCTGCTGGCCGAGGGTCACGAGGTCGACGTCGTGGACGACCTGTCGACCGGCTCGCTCGCGAGCCTCGCGGAAGCCCGCTCGACCGGCGGGCGAGCGCTCAGCTTCCACCAGCTCGACGTCCGCTTGCCCGAGACCACCGCCCTTATCGTCCGCCGGCAGCCGCTGGTGATCTTCCACCTCGCTGCCCAGGTCGACGTCCGCAGGTCGGTCGCCGAACCCGTGCTGGACGCCGACGTGAACGTTCTCGGCAGCCTTCGGGTGCTCGAGGGGGCACGGCGTGCAGGGACCGAGAGGGTCGTGTTCGCCGCGAGTGGCGGCACCCTCTACGGTGAGCCCGACGTAGCCGACCTCCCGGTCCGAGAGTCGTATCCGCACCGGCCGCTCTCACCATTCGGCGTCTCGAAGAAGGCGGTCATGGACTACCTCGTCGCCTACCGGGAGCTGCACGCGCTCGAGTTCTCGGCGCTGGCCCTTGCCAACGTCTACGGACCCCGCCAGGACCCCCACGGCGAGGCTGGCGTGGTGGCCATCTTCGCCGACGCGCTCGCGAACAAGGGTGCCGTCACCGTCTACGGCGACGGCGAGCAGACGCGCGACTACGTCTACGTCGACGACGTGGTCGACGCCCTCGCCAGGGCCGCGACGAGAGGGGGGGGGCTCATCTGCAACGTGGGGACCGGAACGGAGACGACGGTGAACGAGCTGCTTCGCACGATCTGCGCGGTGGCCGGCGTCGAGCCTGAGATCCGGCACGCCGATGCACGCCCAGGCGAGCTCCAGCGCAGCGCCCTCGATCCCACGCGCGCGGCGATCCACCTCGGTTGGCGCCCGTGGACCGCGCTCGAGGTGGGGGTCGCCGTCGTCGTCGAGGAGGCGAACCGCCGAGCCGGTGCGCCGAGCCGGCGCTGACCGTGCTCGCAAGCGGCGAGGAGCAGTGCCTCGCCGCTGCGAAGGGGCCAGAGATCAGCGGAACAGGTCCATCTCGTGTCCGCGCACGACCTCCTCGCGCACGGACCCGTCACGGAGCCAGGAGGGGGGCACGCCTCGGACGACCGCAGCAGGAATCCCCCGGTCCTTGCCCATGACGAGCTCCGCCGCGGCGGCCAGCTCGTCGGCGACGCAGACCTGGGTGGCGACGAGCTCTCTCCCGGTCGCGTCGAGGGTGCCACGGAGGTCCACGACGCCGGCCACGCCTGCGACCCCGATCGCGATGTCCGTCACCCCCTGACGCCACGGGCGCCCGAACGTGTCGGAGATCACCACGCCGACCAG
>JAJYGM010000224.1 GCA_021785095.1 Actinomycetes bacterium | reverse complement strand
GGAGGACGAGATCCGGGTGGCCGTCGAGGAGCGGACCAGCTTCTCGCCGGACGCGCTCACCGGGATGGAGGCGAACCTGCGCTTCGCCGGCCCCGAGACGTGCGCCACGAAGATCTTCGGCCGCCTTTCTGCGTGGCAGAACTGGATCTTCCAGCGACCGAACGCGAGCGGCTCGGAGGGTGCCCTGCGCCGCTACGGCACCGGCAGCGCGCCGGTCTTCGGCGCCGAGCGCACCTAGGACGGCAGCGGCCAGCAACAGAGGAAGCGAGTGCGACAGCGGCACCAGGCAAGGAGGTTGCGGTGACTTCAGTCGACTATGGCGACCTGATACCGAACAACGTGGGGATCGGCGACGACAAGCGCCTCGAGCGGGCGCTCGCCTCCTGGCAGCCGCGCTACCTCGAATGGTGGCGCAGCGCCGGTCCCCAGCACTTCGCCTCGTCCGAGGTCTACCTGCGCACGGCCGTCTCGGTCGGAAAGGACGGCTGGGCCAACTTCGACTACGTGAAGATGCCCGAGTACCGCTGGGGCATCTTCCTCGCAGAGCCCGAGGCGGACCGGCGCATCGCCTTCGGCGAGCGCAGAGGTGAGCCGGTCTTCCAGGAGGTGCCCGGGGAGCACCGCTTCGAGCTGCGGAGGCTGATCGTGGTGCAGGGGGACACCGAGCCGGCCTCGGTCGAGCAGCAGCGGCATCTCGGTGCCACCGCCCCGAGCCTGTACGACCTGAGGAACCTCCTCCAGGTGAACGTGGAGGAGGGTCGGCACCTCTGGGCGATGGTCTACCTGCTGCACCGGTATTTCGGCCGCGACGGGCGAGAGGAGGCCGAGGCACTGCTCGAGCGCCACTCCGGCGACGCCGACCGGCCTCGCCTCCTCGAGGCGTTCAACAAGCCGACGACCGACTGGCTCTCGTTCTTCTTCTTCACCTACTTCACCGACCGGGACGGCAAGTTCCAGCTCCACGCGCTGGCGGAGAGCGCCTTCGACCCGCTCGCGCGCACGACCCAGTTCATGTTGAAGGAGGAGGCGCATCACATGTTCGTCGGCGCCACCGGGATCGGCCGCGTGGTCCAGCGCACGGCCGAGCTCATGCGTGCCAACGACACCGACGACGTCCAGCACTTGGGCGGGATCAACCTCTCGACGATCCAGCGGTACCTGAACGCCCACTTCAGCGTCACGCTCGACCTCTTCGGCAGCGAAGGGTCCTCCAACGCTGCCTCCTACTACGCCGCAGGCCTGAAGGGCCGCTTCCACGAGAGCGATCGCGAGGACGACCACCGCCTCGTCGACGCCGACTATCCGGTGGAGTCCCCCGGGGACGGCGACATCGCCGTGCGGCGGGCGCCGGCGCTGCAGGCGCTCAACGTCATGCTGCAGGACGACTTCATTGACGACTGCAGGAAGGGCGTCGACCGGTGGAACCGCATCCTCGCCAAGGCGGGGGTCGACGAGAAGCTCGTCCTGCCGCACCGAGGCTTCAACCGCGCCGTCGGGGCCTTCGCCGACAGGCACGTGACGCCCGACGGGCGCATCGTGCCCGCCGCCGAATGGCAGCTCGGCGCAGCGGACTGGCTCCCCTCGGCAGACGACCGCGCGGTCGTCGCCGACCTGATGCAGCCGTGCACGACACCGGGCGAGTTCGCCTCGTGGATCGCGCCGCCCGAGACCGGCGTGGGCGGCCGCGAGCGTGACTTCGCGTACGTGCGCGGCTGACGGAGCTCGAGATGGCCGACGGGCGCAGGCCGCTCGACGAACGGCTCACCGCGACGACCGGGAGGTTCTACCTGCCGGCGCTCGACGCCCTCGTCCGCCTGCCTCTCGAGCAGAGCCGGCGAGACCGCAGCGCCGGCCGTTCGGTCGGCGTCTTCGTGACGGGCTACCCGGGCTCTCCTCTGGCAGGCCTCGACCTCGCGCTCTCCCGGCGCAGTGACCTGCTGGCCGAGCACGGGGTCGTCCACGTTCCCGGTGCCAACGAGGAGCTCGCCGCCACCGCCCTGATCGGCACCCAGATGCTCGAGCAGCACCCGCACGAGCGCTTCGAGGGGGTGGTCGGCTTCTGGTACGGCAAGGGCCCCGGTGCCGACCGGAGCGGTGATGCCCTGAAGCACGGCAACTTCGCCGGGACGAGCACCCTCGGCGCCGTCGTCCTCTTGAGCGGCGAGGACCACGAGGCGAAGAGCTCCACCATGCCCTTCCAGGAGGAGTACGCCTTCCAGGCTGCCGGCATCCCGGTGCTGTATCCGGGCACGGTGCAGGAGCTGCTCGCCTATGGGCTGCATGCTGTGGCGCTCTCGCGCTACTCGGGTTGCTGGGTCGCGCTGAAGCTCGTCTCGGCGCTGTGCGACAGCGGCGAGACGGTCGAGCTCGGCCTCGAGCCGCAGCCGGTCCTCCCCGATCTCGAGATCGACGGGCGGCCCTTTGAGAAGCGGACCGACTTCAGTTTCTTCCCCGGCCGCAACGTCGAGATCGAACGCCACCTCTACGAGGAGCGCCATGCCGCCGTCACGGAGTACGCGCGGGCGAACGGCATCGACCGCCTCGAGGTGGGATCAGAGCGCGACCGCGTGTGCATCGTCTCGGCGGGCAAGAGCTTCGCCGACGTCCGGGAGGCACTCGCGGGCTTCAGGCTGGGCGACGAGGCGCTTTGCCGGGCCGGCATCCGCCTCGTCCATGTCGGGCTCGTCTACCCGCTGGACGCTGCCGGCCTGCGCGGCCTCGTCGGCGGGGTCGAGCGGGTGATCGTGGTGGAAGAGAAGCGTGGTTTCCTCGAGGAGCAGGTGCGCGCCGCCCTCTTGGACCTCGGTCGTCCCCTCGAGGTGGTCGGAAAGCGGGATGCCTCGGGCCGGCCCCTGTTCCCACTCCACGGAGGCATGGATCCCGACGCTGTCGCCGAACGGCTCGGTCCGCTGCTAGTCGGGCTGCTCGGCGAGCCCGAACAGGTGGCGGTCGAGCGGCGGCTCGGGGAGCTGGCACACGCCCGCCGGCGGGCGGACACCCCCCTCGTCGTCCGCACGCCCAACTACTGCTCGGGATGTCCGCACAGCACCTCGACCCGGCTCGCTCCCGGACAGGTCGCCTGGGGGAGCCCCGGCTGCCACAGCTTCGCCTCGGTGATCGAGCAGCCGGAGCGGCACATCGAGGCGATGACGCAGCTCGGTGGCGAGGGAGTTCCCTGGATCGGCCTGTCGCCGTTCACCGACCGGCGCCACATCGTCCAGAACGTCGGCGACGGCTCGCTGTTCCACTCGAGCTACCTCAACATCCGCTTCTGCATCGCAGCCGGGGTCGACATCACCTTCAAGATCCTCTTCAACGGCTTCGTCGCCAACACCGGCGCCCAGGAGGCGGTCGGCGGTACGAGCGTGGCGGGCCTGGCACATCTGCTCGCCCTCGAGGGCGTCGCCCGGGTCGCCGTCGTCACGAAGACGCCGCGCGCCTACCGCCGGGAGCGGTTCCCGAAGACAGTCACGGTTCACCCAGCCTCCGACATCGAGCGCGTCGGCGCCGAGCTGGCGACGCTTCGGGGGGTGACCGTGCTCGTCTACGACGAGACGTGCGCGAACGAGCGGCGCCGCCGGCAAAAGCGCGGCCTCCTGCCGCCACCCGATCGTTTCGTGCTCATCAACGAGCGCGTCTGCGAGGGCTGCGGGGACTGCGGCCGCGTCTCGAACTGCATGTCGCTCGAAGAGGTGCAGACCGGTCTCGGACCGAAGACGAGGGTCCATACCTCCTCCTGCAACCAGGACTTCTCGTGCCTCGCCGGCAACTGCCCCGCCTTCGCCACGGTGCGGACCGCGACAGGGACCGGCTATGCACGCCACCGGGCCCCTCAGCTCGACGAGATCGAGCTTCCCGAGCCGGCCGCCAAGGTGCGACCCGAGAGCCCCTACCACGTCGTGATCCCCGGTGTCGGCGGCACCGGCGTGATCACCATCAACGCCGTGCTCGCGACGGCGTTTGCGCGAGACGGCTGGCGGTTGTGGAGCTACGACCAGACCGGTGCGGCCCAGAAATGGGGACCCGTGCTCTCGAGCCTGGTGCTCACTCCACCGGACCATCCTTTCATCCACCGAAGCGTCCGCAGCGGGTGCGCCGACGTGTACCTCGCCGTCGATCCCGTGAGCGCCACCGCGCCTGCCAACCTCGAGCGCTGCGATCCTGCCCGAACGGCCGCGGTGGTGAACACGGCGCCGTTCGCGACGGGGGAGATGGTTCGCGACGTGGCCGTCCGCCCGTCGAAGGACGGGCTCGTCGCAGCGATCGCCCGGCGGGTCGACGAGCGGCGGCTCGTCCCTGTCGCCGCCCGCCGCCTCGCAGAGGCCTTTCTCGGGAACCACCAGATGGCCAACGTCGTGGCCGTGGGCGCCGCCTACCAGGCCGGGATGCTGCCCGTCAGGGCGGAGAGCATCGAGGCAGCGCTCAGCCTGAAAGG
>JAJYGM010000708.1 GCA_021785095.1 Actinomycetes bacterium | reverse complement strand
GCGGGCGACGAGCGCGAGAAGCCCTGCGCTCGCCGCGGTCGCGACGACGGACGGGAGCCGCACCACCTCGACGCCGTCGCCGAACCAGCCGACGAGGACGTGGAGCATGAGGTAGTAGACGAGCATGTTGCCACCGTCGTGCGCGATCCCCGCCCAGAGCGCATTGCCGTGCTGCGCCGCGATCGAGATGCTCGCCGACTCGTCGATCCAGATGCTCCGGCCAGAGAGACCGTGGAGCGCGAGCGCTCCGGCGAGGAGCGCCGGGATGACGACGGTGGCCGAGGCTCGGGCTCTGCCGGACCAGGCTCGAGCCTTAGCGCCGGTGCCACTCGCAGCACCTCCGACTCGTCTGGCCGGAGCGAGGACCGTGGCGGGACCGTCTGTCACCGCTGCTGCGCCTCCCGGCTCGCGGCAATCTCGACACGGGCGCTTCGGCCCGCGAGTCGCCAGGCCGTGACGGCCACCAGCAGGTAGACGAGGAGCACTGCCGGAGCGGACTCCCGCGGCAGCGCGAGGATCCCGTCGGGCTTGACCTCCACGGCGAGCAGCGCCACCGCTCCGGCGAGCAGCCGGGAGCGCTGCGCAGCCGGGAGCGTCGCGGCGAGGGCGAGCCCCCACGTGAGGTACCAGGGCCACGTCGCGGGGCCGAAGAACGCGCTCACGAGGAGGACCGCCGCTAGGGAGGCGACGAGGCTCTCGCGCCGCACACGCCACAGCAGGACGAGCACGACGACGGCGGTGAGCACGAGCGACAGTGCGGCGAAGCCCGCCTCGAGCGCCTTGGTGTGCATGCCGGCGCCGAGCCCGGCGAGCACGTGACCGACGGTGTAGCCGAGCGCGGTCGACGGGGTGACGGCGAGGTGGACCTTGCTCGGGGCGGAGAGCACCGCGGGCGTCAGCCACGCGAGCCCGATGCCGGTCGCCGCGCTCACGGCGGCGAAGACGCCGAGCGCCACTGCGCCCGAGACGAGGAGCACACGGATCCGCGCGGACCGGCTCGGCTGCTCGCGCATCCAGCTCAACGCGACGAAGGCGACGGCGACGGCGGACGGCGCCTTGACGGTCGCGCCGAGCGCGCAGAGCGCGATGGCGAGCATCGGGCGACGCTCGAGGGCGAGCGTGACGCCCGCGACCATGAGACCGGTCATCAGGGCGTCGTTGTGGCCCGCGGCGAGCAGCTCGAGAAGGACAAGTGGGCTGAGGACGGCAAGCCAGGTGGCGATGCACGGGTCGGTGCCGAGCCCGCGCGCGAGCCGCGGCACGGACACGGCCACGAGCACGACGCCGGCCAGCTCGACGAGACGCTGGAGGACGACGCCGAGGACGAGGTCGGTGCCGCCGACGGCACCTTCGATGACGCTCGAGATGCCGAGAAAGAGCGGGCCGTAGGGGGCGGTCGTGCCCCGCCAGAACGGCGAGACGGCGGCGAGCAGGTGTGCCTGACCGTGTCGCGCGAGCACGAGAGGAACGTCGTGGTAGGGGCTCAACCCGAGATGGAGGATCATCCCCTGCGCTAGGTAGCTGTAGCTGTCCCCGCTGAACAGCGCCGGACCGGCGAGCAACGGCACGCACCACAGCGCTCCCACGGCGAGGAGATGCCCCGGCCGCGCGCCGTCCGCGTGGCGAAGGCGCGCACCGACCCCGAGCCATGCGGCGACGAGCGCTGCCATGCCGACGTAGAACACCGTCATGGCGCCGGCGTGGCCCGCCGGGAGCCGCACGGTGTACCACCAGACGATCGTGCGGCGGTCGACCAGGCCCGGACCGGCGACCGCCATCACCACCGAGCCGGCCCCGCCGAGAGCCGCCCATCCCCAGCCGAGCCCGCCGAGGCGCGCACGGTCTGCCCGCTGCATGCCCTGGTGGTCCCGTGCACCGGCCACGGCGAGCGCTCCTGCACGCCTGCCCGTCGCTCGGGCGCCGACGGAACCGCCCGTCCTCGCCGTGCTCACCTCCGACATGACTTCGCGCCCCCGGCAACGCGACCGCCCGACCCCGAGGCCGTCACCCTAGCGGAGGCCGCGTCGACGACCGCGTCGCGACCGCTCGGCGCTCGGCGCTCGGCGCTCGGATGGTCGTGCGTGGCGCGCAGGGCACGGTGCCGTTCGTAGAGTGGGCGCGGTGACCTCGCTGCTCGCTCCGCTGCGCAGCCGTGCGTTCAACTGGCTCGAGGGCACAGCCGTGTTCGCGAACACGGGCGTCTGGATGGTCTCGCTCGTCGGCGGCTACATCATGGAGCGCCTGACGACCTTGCCGGTGCTCGTCACCCTGGCTGCGGCGATGAGCCCCCTCGCCGGCATCTTCGCCGTCCTGTTCTCCGGCGCGGCCGCAGACTCGCGCGACCGGCGCGCCGTTCTGCTGTTCGCCAAGGTCCTCCTCACCGCGTCCGTCACGTTCCTCGCTCTCGCCTCGTTCGCGCACGCCCTCACTCCCGCGACACTGCTGGTCGGCATCGCAGGCATGGGGTTGTCGAGCGGGACGTCGTCGCCGTCTTGGTGGACGACCGTGGCAAGCCTCGTGCCGCCAGAGGTCGCCTCCGTCGCACTCAGCGTGGACAGCTTCCAGTGGAACATCGGCCAGGTCGTCGGTCCGATCCTCGGCGGCGCGATCCTGCACGCCGAGGGCACGACCACCTTCTTCATCGTCTGCGCGGCAGCCATGCTCCCCCTCGTCGCCTTCCTCATGGTCTGGCGGGGGCGGAGCGACCTCCGGCTGTCGACCCCCGGAGGGACCGCCGCCGAGAGCCTTCTCGGCGCGATCTCGTCGGGATGGCGCTATTTCTCCAACACGCCCGGGCTGCGGGCCGTCACGGCACGCACGGCGCTCTACGTGCTCCCGGCAGCCGCGCTCGGCCCCCTCCTGCCCCTCTTCGCCGCCCGCTACCTGCATACGTCCGCCTTCGGGTACGGCCTCTACCTCGCCGTCGCTGGCGTGGGAGCGATGACCGCCGCAGTGCTCCTGCCGCGCCTGCAGGGCCATCTCCACCTCGATGCCCTCGTGGCTGCTGCGACCCTCGCGAACGGGCTGGCGGTCGCCGCTCTCGCGGCATGGCCGAACCGCTGGACGACGGTGCCCGTGCTGCTCGTGACCGGCGCGACGTGGGTCTGGGCGACGATGGCCTTCATCATCGCGGCCCGCCAGATCACGCCGTCGTGGGTGGAGACGCGCTCGCTGTCGATCTACTACGTCGTGCTCCAGGGCCCTCTCGTCCTCGGTGGCCTCGGCTTCGGAGTCGTGGACACGTTCCTTCCGCTTCGCACGACGCTCCTCGTCTCGGTCGCCGCATTCGTGCCGGGGATTCTCGTCATCCCGCGGTTCGGCCTGCCGACCGTCGACAGGTCCGCGCTCCAGCTCGTCGTGAGCCCCACCTTGTCCGTCGGCGCACACGTTCACGCCGACGACGGTCCCGTGCTCATCCTCGTCGACTACCGGCTCGCCGAGGAGGACGTCGACGACTTCCTCGCGACGATGGCAGAGCTTCGGATCGTCCGCCGCCGGCTCGGCGGGACGCGCTGGGGCGTCTTCGAGGACGTCACCGAGCACGGACGCTTCCTCGAGACGTTCCTCGTCCCGTCCTGGCGCGGCTATCTGCTCCAGCGCGAGCACTACACGCAGGCGGACATGGAGGTCGAGGCGCGTGCCTTCGCCTTCCACCAGGGCCCCGGCGAGCCGACCATCACCCGGATGGTCCATCCCGACACTGTCGAGGCCGCGCGGGCGCGTTCCGCGTGGAGACGCGAGATGCTGAGGCTGCTCACGGATCATTCGTGACGAAGAGCGGCCCACGACCCGCCGGCGTGGGCACGTGCCCGGCGGTCGGGCCCGACCGGCGCGCAGAGCGCTCGTGGCCGAACGCCGGTGGCGCACCGCCGCGTGGTCCATACTCCGAAGGTGACCGACCACGATCTGCCCGAGCCCGGTGCTCCCGATCCAAGGGCTCCCGAGCGCATTCCTCCCGAGCGCATTCCTCCCGAGCGCATTCCTCCCGAGCGCATTCCTCCCGAGCGCATTCCTCCCGAGCGCATTCCTCCCGAGCGCAATGTGCTCGGGGGTGATCTCGAGCCGTGCGGCAACGACCCCGTGACGGGCTTCTTCCGCGACGGGTGCTGCCGGACGGCAGTCGAGGACCGTGGAAGCCACACGGTCTGTGCCGTCGTGACGGCAGCGTTCCTCGACCACCAGAGGCGGATCGGCAACGACTTGTCGACAGCGGTACCCGAGCACCGCTTCCCCGGTCTCGTGCCGGGAGACCGCTGGTGCGTCACCGCGGCGAACTGGCTGCGCGCCCATCGGGACGGCGCCGCAGCGTTCGTCGTGCTCGCCTCCACCCACGAGCGGGCACTCGAGATCGTGCCGCTCGGCGCTCTCGAGGAGCATGCCGTCGACGTGCCCTCCGGACCAGGCGCGCTCGGTGCCTGAGCAGCAAGAGCGGCGCTG
>JAJYGM010000009.1 GCA_021785095.1 Actinomycetes bacterium | reverse complement strand
CCGGCGGCGTCCATGCGCAGCCGGTGCCGTCGCACCTACGGCCTGGGGCGCTCACGCTGGTCGCGCCGCCGCTCGGCTGCGTGTTCCTCTCTCCCGATCCCCCGGCAGAGCCCGGCGGGGACGCTGTCACCGCCTGATGCGCGTCTGGCCGGGGAGCCCCCATCCGCTCGGTGCGACGTGGGACGGCGAAGGGGTGAACTTCGCCTTGTACTCCGAGCACGCGACCGCGGTCGAGCTGTGCATCTTCGGGGATCCCACGTCCGGCGAGCCGGACCAGCGCGTGCAGATGCCGGCGACCACCGACCGGGTGTGGCACGCGTACCTCCCCGACGTGCGTCCCGGAGCGCTCTACGGCTACCGCGTGGACGGCCCGTACGCGCCCGAGGAGGGACACCGCTTCAACCGCCACAAGCTCCTGATCGACCCCTACGCCCGCGCGCTCAGCGGCAAGGTCCGGTGGAGCGACGACCTCTACGGCTACCGCGTGGGCGACGCCGAAGAGGACCTCTCCTTCGACCAGCGCGAGTCGGCGGGGTCGATGCCCAAGTGCATCGTCGTCGATCCCGCGTTCACCTGGGGGGACGACCGACCGCCCTCGACGCCGTGGAACCGCACGGTGATCTACGAGTGCCACGTGCGCGGCATGACGATGCGGCACCCCGGCGTCCCCGAGCACCTCCGTGGGAAGTACCTCGGCCTCGCGTCCGACCCGGTCGTGGACCACCTCGTCGACCTGGGAGTGACCGCGGTCGAGCTCATGCCGGTGCACCACCACGTGGACGACCGGCGCCTGGAGGAGATGGGGCTGACGAACTACTGGGGCTACAACACGATCGCCTACTTCGCTCCCCACGTCGAGTACGCGACGGGGGGGCTCGGCCAGCAGGTGACCGAGTTCAAGTCGATGGTGCGCACGCTGCACCGCGCGGGGCTGGAGGTCATTCTCGACGTCGTCTACAACCACACCGCCGAGGGCGACCGGCTGGGCCCGACCCTCTCGCTGCGCGGGATCGACAACTCCGTCTACTACCGCCTCCGGCCGGAGGCGCCCCGCTACTTCGCCGACTTCACGGGCACCGGCAACAGCCTGAACATCCTCCACCCTCGCACCATGGCGCTCGTGATGGACAGCTTGCGCTACTGGGTCACCGACATGCACGTCGACGGCTTCCGCTTCGACCTCGCCCCGGTGCTCGTGCGCGGGTACGACGCCGGCCAGCCGAGCGCGTTCTTCGAGATCATCCAGCAGGACCCGGTGCTCTCGACGGTGAAGCTCATCGCCGAGCCCTGGGACGTGGGACCCGACGGCTACCGCATCGGCCGCTTCCCGCAGGGCTGGGCCGAGTGGAACGGCGCCTACCGCGACTGCGTCCGACGCTTCTGGCGCGGGGATCCCGGCCAGGTGCCCGAGCTCGCCTCGCGGCTCACCGGATCGAGCGACATCTACGGCCACACCGGACGGCTGACGTACGCGAGCGTGAACTTCGTCACCTGCCACGACGGTTTCACGCTGACCGACCTCGTGAGCTACGAGCACCGGCACAACGAGGCGAACGGCGAGGGAGGCGACGACGGCTCTCCTGAGAACTACAGCCGGAACTGGGGGGTCGAGGGGCCGAGCGACTCGGTGCGCGTCCAGCGCCTGCGCGACCGCATGAAGCGCAACTTCCTCACGACCCTCATGTGCTCCCAGGGCGTGCGGATGCTGCTCGGCGGCGACGAGATCGGCCGCACCCAGGGCGGCAACAACAACGCGTACTGCCAGGACGACGAGGTGAGCTGGGTCGACTGGAACGTCGGGGAGAGCGGCATCGAGCTGCTCGACTTCGTCCGCCAGCTGGTGGGGATCTTCTCGCAGAACACCATCCTGCGCCGCAGGAACTTCCTCACCGGGGAGCTCGTACCCGGGACCCAGATGAAGGACGTGACCTGGATCCGGCCCGACGGCGAGGAGATGAAGGCGGACGACTGGGCGGACCCCGAGAACCGGACGCTCGGGATGCTCCTCTACGGGCGCGCCGTGGACGAGGTCGACGCCCGCGGCCGGTCCGCGCGGGGCGAGACGCTGCTCCTGCTCCTGAACGCAGGGATGCGCCCCCGCCCCTACGCCCTCCCGAAGGTGGTGGAGCCGGGTCGCTGGGAAGAGCTCGTGAACACCGCGCGCCCGACGCGCTTTGCAAGAGAGGTGCGCGGCCCGACGGTCAACGTCCCGGCGCAGTCGAGCCTGCTCCTGCGCCGCGCGGTGACCTCCCGGCCGCGGCGGCGTCAGCCCGTGACGGATCCAGCCGCCAGCTCCGCCTGAACGGAGTCCCAGAGCTCCTCGCGGTAGACGCGGCGGTTCGGAGCGTCGACGCCGAGCCGCACGTAGCTGCCGGCCGGGCGGATGAGCGTGATGCTGAGCTCGTCGCCGATCGCGCTGCCCCCGAAGGTGACGGTCGGGTTCCCCTTCGAGACGGAGGCGACCGACACCCACACGTCCTCTCCGACCTCGACGCGCTCGCCGGGACGGCGGTCGATCGCGAGCCCCGCGCGTGCCGCGCCCGCTGGGTCCAGCTCGGTCGCCATCGTGATGCGCACCCGGTCGCCGACGAACTGGACGCCGGACATCGGGACGATCTCGAGGCGCGCCATGTCCTCGGAGACGACCGTCGCGCAGACGCGCAGGGTCACGCTCGCGCCGTCCACGCACAGGCCGATCCAGACGCGGCGTTCCGTCACCGAGAGGACCGTCACCCGGAAGTCCGGTTCGATCACGATCGACTCGCCTGGCCGACGATTGAGCACGAGCATGGACGCCCCTCCCGTCCCGACTGTGGACCCCAACCGTAGTTGGCGACCGGGCGCGACGCGTGGTTCGACGTGGTCTAGCGCTGCTGAGGTGCCAACGCCTCGAGGACGGTGCGAGCGTGGCGGAGGGACGACTCGGGATCGGCGTCGGGCGTCCCGACGAGCGGGTCGAAGTTCAAGTCGACGAACGCCTCCGTCATCCCGGTGGCGGCGATCGCGTGCAGGTCCTCTCTCACCTCTTCGAGGGTGCCGGTGAGGGGCGCGCGCGTCGTCGAGCGGACCTTCACGACCGCTCGGCACACGAACCGCAGCGGGCGCGGGTCGCGTCCGGACCGTGCGGCGGCGTCGCGGACGACGGCGATCGAATCCGCGAGAGACGCGAGGTCCGCCCGGCTGCTGCTGATCCAGCCGTCGGCCATCCGGCCGGCCCGGCGCAACGAGGCGTCCGCGGTCCCGCCGAACAGCACCGGAGGGCACGGGCGCTGGAGGGGCTTCGGGTCCACCCGCGATCGCGGCACCCGGAAGTGCGTGCCGTGGTAGTCGACGACGTCGTCGCTCCAGATCGCGCGCAGGCACCGGACGAAGTCCTCGGTGCGCGCCCCCCTGTGGCCGTGGGGGACGCCGGCGGCCTCGAGCTCCTCGGGCATCCACCCGAGGCCGATCCCGACGTCGAGACGGCCGCCGGAGAGGTGGTCGATCGTGGTGAGCGGCTTGGCGAGCACGATCGGGGAGTAGAAGGGCGCGTTGACCACCGCGACCCCGAGCCGGACCCGCGACGTCTTCCCGGCGAGGTAGGCGAGCACGGCGAGCGGGTCCTGGACGCTGCGGTACTGGGGGTCGAGCCGGTGCTCACCGGCCTCGTCGACCGGGGCGAGGAGCCGCTGGAAGGTCCACAGCGACCGGTAGCCGAGCTCCTCTGCCCACGCGGCGACCGAGGCGCACCCTTCTCGGGTCGCCCACGACCCGGACACCGGGGCTGCGCAGCCGAGCTCCATGTCAGCCGTTGCCCCTCAGCCTTCCTCCGCCGGCTGGCGCTTCCTCACCCGTGAACGCCCTCGCCAGGCGCTGCCGAGCAGCGCCGAGATCGCGAGCGCCGGGAGCGCGACCACGTCCGCCACCCGGTCGTGCCGGAGCAGGTAGGCGACGACGACGAGCACCACGACGGCGACGAAGAGCTCGGGCGTGTCCCCGACCAGGAAGTCCCACCAGAAGTGCCCGAAGGTTCGGGCCCATCGCGCGGCCGTCCGGCTCACCGGACGACCCCGTCGTCTACCCGGTCGAGGCGTGCGGGGGCGGGCGCCGGCGCCTGGGTCTTCAAGAGGGCGACCGAGGCGGCGGTCACCGCCGCGAACACGCCGATGAGCACCGGGATCGCGAGGTCGCTCCCCGGCCAGCGGACGCCCGCGCCCTCGCCGAGCCAGAACAGGCCGAAGCTCGTCAGCATGATGCCGACCACGGTCTTGATGGTGTTCTCGGGCACTTCGGAGAGCTGGCGGGAGACGAGCAACCCGACGGCCGAGACGACCACGACGGCCGCTGCGGCCGCCGCCGACGCGTACCCGAGCTTGTGCTGGCTCGCTCCGAGGCTGATCACGATGAGGACGACTTCCATGCCTTCGAGGAACACGCCCTTGAACGCGACGGCGAAGCCGAGGCCGTCGCGGCGTCCGCGCGTTCCCGCGGAC
>JAJYGM010000016.1 GCA_021785095.1 Actinomycetes bacterium | reverse complement strand
CGCGGCGGCGATGAGCGCAGCCGGAGCCGGGCCGCTCGCCTTGGTCGGCTCGGGGGAGTACCTCCCCGAGATGGCTGCGGTGGAGGGGGCGCTCCTGGCCGGTCGCGCTCCCCGCTACGTCCAGATCCCGACGGCTGCGGGGCGGGAGGGCCCAGAGCGCCTCGACTACTGGATCCGCCTGGGCCAGGCTCAGGCGGAACGCCTTGGTGTCGAGGCGGTCCCGGTCCTGGCAACGGACCGTTCCGCTGCGGACGACCCTCGCATCGCCGATCTCGTTACCGGCGCCGGCCTCATCTACCTCTCCGGCGGTGATCCGATCTTCCTGGTGGAGACACTTCGCGACACCGCACTCTGGGTGGCGATCCGGCGCGCGTGGGAGGGGGGCGCGGCGCTCGCAGGCTGCAGCGCTGGCGCAATGGCGCTCGCCGGCGCCGTGCCGCGTATCGGACGCCGGCCCGGTCCCGACGGGATGGAGCAGGCTGCGAACGAGCGGAGCTCGCACCAGAGTCCTGGCCAGAGGGGCCGATCGTTCCCCGGCCTCGGTTCGCTCCCGGGGTTCGGTTCCCTCCCTGGTCTCGGCCTGCTCCCGGGGATCGTCGTGCTCCCACACTTCGACCGGATGGTTCGTCGGTTGCCGGACGGACTGCTCCGGCGGGTCCCAGGTGGTGAGGGCAGAACGGTGCTCGGCATCGACGAGGGGACGGCGCTCGTCGGGGGACCGTCCCGCTTCGTGGTGCAGGGGCGAGGGGCCGTCTGGGTGCTCGGTGACGGGGGCGACCGCCGCCGAGTCAGTCCGGGGGAGGCACTGGAGCTCGCCCCCTGAGCCGGCGTGGGGCACGGGGTTCCCCGGCGCGCCGCGAGAAGGGGCCGCTTCAGCGGCCGAGGGTGAAGAACTCCGGGTTCGGCTGGATACGGAAGGGTGAGGCGAGGCGGTTCGAGAGGGCGAAGAACGCCGTGATCGCGACCACGTCCCAGACCTCCTCCTCGGAGAGCCCCGCACCCAGCGCCTCCTGGAGGTCCTCCTCGACGACGGCGCCGGGGCGCTCGGCGACCTTGCTCGCAAGCCGGAGTATGGCCTGCTCCCGGGGGCTGAGGGACGCATGACGCCAGTTGACCGCGACCCGGTCGGCGAGCAGCGGATCTTTCGCCCGGACCCGCAGGATCGCACCGTGGGCCACCACGCAGTAGGCGCAGTCGTTCACTGCGCTGGTCGCGACCACCACCATCTCGCGCTCGGCCTTCGTCAGGCCCTCGTCTCGGTCCATCAAGGCGTCGTGGTAGGCGAAGAACGCTCGGAACTCGGCGGGCCGGCGGGCGAGGGCCAGGAAGACGTTCGGGACGAACCCGCTCCGCGCCCCGACGGCCTCGATCCGCTCGCGAATGTCCGACGGGAGCTCCTCGAGGTCGGGGAGTGGGTAGCGGCACGGGGGGGGTGGGGTTCGCTCGTTCACGGGGCCAGTGTGGCGCGCTTCCGGCGCCGGTGCCTGCCGGGCCCTCGGGGGCGGGGCTCGAGACACCGACGAAAACGAAGGCTCGGGGGGGCAACGCAATCCCCGAGGTCGACGCGCCCCCCAGCAAGCGACAGACTGGCGGCGATGGATCTGAACGCCGACATGGGCGAGAGCTTCGGTGCCTGGAGGATCGGGGATGACGAAGCCCTCTTGGGGGTGGTCACCAGCGCGAGCATCGCCTGCGGTTTCCACGGCGGCGACCCGCGGGTGATGCGGCGGGTCGCCTCTGCTGCACGGGCCGCGTCGGTGGTCGTCGGCGCGCACGTCTCGTACCCGGACCTCGTCGGGTTCGGCCGCCGGGCGATCGACGCCACACCAGAGGAGGTCGAGACGGACGTCCTCTACCAGATCGGGGCGCTCCACGCGATCGCACGCGCCTCGGGCGCGTCCGTCCACTACGTGAAGCCGCACGGCGCCCTCTACCACGCGGTTGCGAGCGACCTCGCCGTCGCCACCGCGGTCGTCGGAGCCGTCGTGGCGTTCGGTGAGCCGCTGGTGCTGCTCGGGCCACCGGGGTCGGTCGGTGCCGAGGTGGCGGGCGCGCTCGGCGTTCGCACGGCGGTGGAGGGGTTTGCCGATCGGCGTTACCGCGAGGACGGCACGCTGGTCCCTCGCCGCAGCGCGGGCTCCGTGCTCGAAGGAGAGGACGAGGTCGTCTCCCAGGCGCGCGCGCTCGCGAAGGGTGCCGTCACGACGGCAGGGGGAGCGACGATCCGACTCGAGTGCGACTCCATCTGCCTGCACTCCGACACCCCGGGTGCGGTGGACCTCGCGTTCGCCGTCCGGCGTGCCCTGGAGACCGACGGTGTGACGCTGCAGTCGTTCTCGTGAACGGTCAGCGTCCCTGGTCCGAGCAGCGCGCGGCGGCCGAGCCCGCGGGTCCTGGGGGCGGGAGCACCGAAGAGCCAGGGAGCGGCAGCACCGCAGAGCCCGGGAGTGCCGTCGCCGCGGGTCCCGGTCGTGCCGCGTCCGGCGGCCCGGCGAGCTCCGTCCGGGTCCGCCCGTTCGGCGAGGCGGCACTCCTGGTGGAGCTCGACCCGGCGAGTCTTCGCCCGTCGACGCTCGGGCGACTCCTGGCCGTGGCGCTCTCGCGGAACGGCCCCGCGGTGGCGGACCCAGCCGTTGCCCGGCCGCGCAGTGTCCGTGCGCTCGAGGGCGTCGAGGATGTCGTCGTCGGCGAGGAGAGCGTCGTGGTGCTGGTTGACCCCTTCCGCTGCGATGTCGGGGCCCTGGAGGAAACCCTGCGCGAGTGGGCCTCGCTGGACCGAGCTCTGCGCTCGGGGGTCTCGGAGGGACAGTCCCTACCAGGGGGCCGCTGGGACGCGGGGGAGGCCGGGGACCCTCTGACGGTCACCCCGGTGCCGACCCGCTACGGCGGCGAGGACCTGCGTTCGGTTGCCGACCTCGTCGGGCTGAGCGTCGAGGAGGTTGTCGCCCGCCACGTCGCGCCCGTCTACGAGGTCACGATGGTCGGCTTCGCCCCGGGCTTCTGCTACCTGAGCGGGCTCGACCCCGTGCTTGCGCTCCCCCGGCTCGACACCCCCCGGCCCCGGGTGCCGGCCGGAGCGGTCGGCATCGCGGGGCTCCGCTCGTGCATCTACCCGATGGCAACCCCGGGTGGCTGGAGGCTGCTCGGGCGAACCTCGATGACGCTCTGGGATCCTGCGCGAAACCCCCCGGCCCGCTTTCGCCCTGGTGACCGGTTGCGCTTCGTCGTGGATCCGACGTGAGCCCGGGCGACCCATCTCGCCCCGGGAGGACCGGGCCTGCTCGGTCGGTCCCCGTCTCGTCGGCATGGCTCGAGGTGCGCCGCCCAGGGCCTCTTGCCACCGTGCAGGACCTCGGTCGCCCGGGCCTCTCGCACCTCGGAGTGCCGCGCGCCGGTGCGGCTGATGCCGTCGCGCTCCGGCTGGCGAACGCGCTCGTCGGCAACGCCCCCGGCGCGGCGGGAATCGAGGCGACGCTCGCCGGCCCCGAGCTCGTGCTCTCCCACGCGCGTGCGGTGGCCGTCACGGGTGCCGCTGGGGGTTGGACCGTTGGCGGGATCGAAGTGCCGCTGGCGGCGACGGTCGTGGTGCCAGCCGGCGAAGTCGTCGCCGTCAGGCCGACGCAGCGCGGCGTGCGGAGCTACGTGGCTGTCGAGGGCGGGATCGCGGTCCCGATGGTGCTCGGGAGCCGCTCGAGCGACACGCTGTCGGGTCTCGGTCCGGCCCCGCTCTCGACCGGCACGAGCTTGCCACTCGGCCCGGCGGGCGAGCTCTCGCCCTGGCTCGCCGCGCCGGCCGGGCACGGTTCCGCCGTGGTTCGGACCCTCCCGCCGGCGCTCGCTGCGCTCGCGCTCGGGGAGAGGGCCGAGGAAGACGCCTGGCCCGTCCTACCTGGGCCGCACCTCGCTCGGCTGGGCGAGGAGGCACTCCGCTCGCTCTGCGCCACGACCTGGGTGGTGGCGCCGGCGAGCGACCGCACGGGGGTGCGTCTGGAGGCCGCCGCCCGCCCGCCCGCCCGCCCGGATTCGGGCGGGCGGGCGGGCGTCGGTGAGATCCCACCCCTCGGCATGGTCGCGGGGGCGGTACAGCTCCCGCCTGGCGGGTCACCGATCGTGCTGCTCGCGAACCACGCCACGACGGGCGGCTACCCGGTGGTCGCCGTCCTGGCCCGCGCCGCACTTGGCCGAGCGGCGCAGGCTCGGCCCGGGAGCGCTGTTCGGTTCCGGCCGGTCGCCCTCCACGAGGCGCAAGAGCTCCTGCGGCGGCTCGAGGTCGCGGTGGCCTCGGCTGGAGCCGGCTCCCCGAGCCCCCTTCCCAGGGCAGGGCGACCAGGGTCAGCTCACGCTACGGTCCGTCCCCGGCTTCATGGCGGTTGAACAGGCGCAGCTCGGGTAGGTGGCGTCGCCGGGCGAGAGCTGTTCGGCGAGTCTTGGTTCGCCTCAGCAGGTCCTGACGTCGCGCGCACCGTTGCCCCTG
>JAJYGM010000073.1 GCA_021785095.1 Actinomycetes bacterium | reverse complement strand
AGCGGCCGGCGATCCGCGACGATCGCCGGCGGTGGGCGCCCGCGCTCCTGCCGATGGTGCGTGATGAGGCGGAGGGCCGTGCGGTGGAACGTCCCGGCCTGCACCTCGCGCCCGACGCCGAGTGTGAAGAGACGGTCGCGCAGCTCGTCAGCCGCCTTGCGGCTGAAGGTGCACACCAGGACGTGGGTCGGATGCGCGCTCTTGTCCCGGACTCGGCGCGCGACTCGCAGGGTGAGGACTCTCGTCTTCCCGGTTCCCGCGCCGGCAAGGACGCAGACCACGGGGTCGTCGGCCAGGACCGCCTCGCGCTGGGCCGGCTCGAGCCCGGCCACGAGCTCCATGATGTCGGGGGATCGCGCCACGTCGGTCGAAGCAGGCACTCGCGTCCACGCTACCGAGGCGTTGCGCGCAGACCCAGTCCTGCCGCGTCTGGCGTGGCGGCACGCAGACGCAGCCCTCCAGCGCCTGGCGTGGCGGCACGCGGACGCAGCTCTCCGGTGGCTGGGGCGGCGGCGCGAAGCGGCAATTGGCGGCACCGGGCAGTGCGCGGTGACCTGCGGCGGCCGTCGTGGCCGGGCACGGCCCTCGAGTCGGTAGGGTGGCCCGCCGGCAGGCCTTGCCCATCCCGTCGACCCCGGTCGCCGCGGGCGGGACGCGACGGCGTGACCAGGCAGGATCGAGCGCCGCACGACGCCAGAGGGGAGAATGCACCAGCACGTGGGCACCGACGGGCGCCGGAGCGACGGCGCCGGAGAGGAGCGGTGAGGTGCTGCGCACCTTCGCCGGCGGGAGGCTCTTCGGCACCCGGACGGGGGACGGGGAGCCGAGGGTCCTGGCGCTGCACGGCTGGGGCCGGACCCATCGTGACTTCGACGCGGTGCTCCGCCCCGTGGGCGCCGCCGAGCTCGCGGCGATCGCGGTCGACCTTCCCGGGTTCGGGTCTGCGCCGCCGCCCGCCCAGCCGTGGGGCTCGGCCGACTACGCCGACTGCGTCGGCGCGGTGCTCGAGGAGATGGCACGCCCGGTGGTCGTGCTCGCGCACTCCTTCGGGGGCCGGGTCGCGCTCCACCTGGCAGCGCAGCGCCCCGACGCGGTCCACGCGCTGGTGCTCACCTCCGCGCCGCTCCTCCGCCTCGGCCCCGCGCGGCGTCCACGGCTCGCGTACCGCGCGCTTCGATCGCTCCACCGGGCGGGGGTCGTCTCCGAGGAGCGCATGGAGCGCGCGCGGCGGCGCTACGGGTCGGTGGACTACGCGGCTGCGAGCGGGGTGATGCGCCAGGTGCACGGCCGGATCGTGGCGGAGAGCTACGAAGCGCAGCTCGACGCCATCTCCTGCCCGGTGACGCTCGTGTGGGGCGAGGACGACCTCACAGTGCCGCTTCGCGTCGCGCAGGCCGGGCTGGCTCGCCTGCACGACGCCGACGCAGCGCGCGCCGCAGACCTCGTGGTGCTGCCCCGCACCGGTCACCTCGTGCCCCTCGTCGCTCCCGGCGAGCTGCGAGCAGCCGTCGAGCGCTACCTCGCCTGATGCTGGCGGCACTGGCTGACACGAGCGGAGCGGCGTGGGGCGCGTTCGGCGCGTGCACCCTCGCGATCGTGCCCGCAGGAGCGCGGTGGCTCCGTGTCGCGCAACGAGAGCACTACATCCCCGACTCGGCCAGCCGCTTCGCCCTCCGCTGGTGGACGGGCGAACCGGTCGACCTCCTGCTCGGGCTGGCCGGGCTCGCAGGCGTCGTGCTGAGCGGGCTCTGGCCGCTGGCCGCCGTCGCGACGGCGGTCGTCGCGGTCGTCGCCCCTCTGCACCTGCCGATCCGGGGACGCACCTCGCCACTCGTCTTCACCCGGCGCCTCCAGTCGCTCGCGGCCGTCTGGCTGGTCTTCGAGGCAGTGCTGCTCGGCGTCGGCGCGGGTGTCGGCGCGCCGGCACCGTTCGCCGCCGCGGCCCTCGTGGCGGTGCCTGCCCTCGTCGACGCTGCGCTGCTCACGACGGCGCCGATCGAACGCCGGCTGTCCGAGCGGTTCGTGGCCATGGCGGCGGAGCGCCTGCGGCGGGTCGGACCGACGATCGTCGCGATCACCGGCTCCTACGGCAAGACGTCGACGAAGAACCACGTCGCGCACCTCGTCGCCGGCACGAAGACGGTGGTGGCCACCCCTGCGTCGTACAACAACCGGGGCGGCCTGGCGCGCGCGGTGAACGAGCAGCTCGCCGAGGGCACCGACGTCTTCGTCGCGGAGATGGGCACCTACGGGCCGGGAGAGATCCGCGACCTGTGCCGCTGGTGCCCCCCTGAGATCGCGGTGATGACCGCGGTCGGGCCCGTGCACCTCGAGCGCTTCGGCACCGAGGACGCGATCCTCGCCGCCAAGTCCGAGATCACCGAGGGGGCCCGCACCGTCGTCGTGAACTCCGACGACCGCCGCCTCGGCGCGTTCGGCTCGCAGCTCGGCGCCGGCACCGGCGCCGGCGCCGAGCGCCCTCGGGTCGTGCGGGCGGCGGTCGAGGACCCCGGCGCGGACGTCAGGCTCCAGCTGGGGGAAGAAGGCGCCACGGTGCTCGTCGGCGGCACGGCCCTGGGCGCACCGGTGCCGTTGCGTCCGGGGGTCCAGCCCACCAACGTCGCCTGCGCGGTGGCCGTCGCGCTCGAGCTCGGCGTTTCCGCGGAGACGCTGCTCGAGCGGATCCCGACGATCACGACCGTGGCGAACCGCCTCACCGCCGACACCTCGGCGTCCGGCGTGCACGTCATCGACGACACCTTCAACTCCAACCCGGCCGGGGCGCGCGCCGCGCTCGAGCTCCTCGCTGCGGCGCCGGCGACGGGGAAGAGGGTCGTGGTGACCCCGGGGATGGTCGAGCTGGGGCGGCGCCAGGCCGTCGAGAACGAAGCGTTCGGCCGCGCCGCGTGCGCGGTCGCGTCGAGCGTGGTGGTCGTAGGGAGCACGAACCGGCGCGCGCTCCTGCGCGGCGCCGCCGGGCTCGGCGAGGCAGTCGTGGTCCGCACCCGCGAGCAGGCCGTGGCCTGGGTGCGAGCCAACCTGGGGCCGGGCGACGCCGTCCTCTACGAGAACGACCTGCCCGACCATTACCCTTAGTCACCGACCGGTCGCCGACCGGTCGCCGACGCCGGGGTCGCCAACGGCTCCGGCAACCCCCATGGAGCGCACCGTGGCCGATGTGACCTCTGATCGCGCCGTCGTCTTCGGCGGCCCGTCCCCCGAGCACGACGTCAGCGTCCTCACCGGTCTCCAAGCTGCGCGCGCGCTGGGCGCACGCTGCCTGTACTGGACCAAGACGGGCGAGTGGTACGAAGTCGACCCGGGACTCGAGGCGAGCGCCTTCTCGGAAGGCGTGCCCCGGGGCGCGACGCGCGTCCAGCTCCTCTTCGAGTCGGGGTTCGTCTCGGAGGCGGGCCGGCTCGGCAGGGCGCGCCCCCTCGGCGTCGAGGTGGCGGTGCTGTGCTGCCACGGGGGGCCCGGCGAGGACGGCACGCTCCAGGCCGCCCTCGACCTCGCAGGGGTCCGCTACACCGGCCCGACGGTCGCCGGTGCGGCCCTCGGCATGGACAAGCTCGCGTTCGGCGACGTGATGGCCGCAGCGGGCCTCCCGACGCTCGCGCGTGCCCTCCTGGACGGGTCGACGAGCGACGCCGGCTTCGGGCCCCCCTACATCGTGAAGCCGAGGTTCGGCGGCTCCTCGATCGGGATCGTCGCGGATGTCGCCGATCTCCAGACGGCCCTCGCCCTGCTCGACGCCAACCGTCACCTGAAGAAGGGCGCGGTCATCGAGCCCTACCGCGCCGACCTGTTCGACCTCCAGATCGCGGTGCGCTCGTGGCCGGAGCTCGCGCTCTCGGCCGTCGAACGGCCCCTGCGCACCCCGCGTGCCGGAGGGGCGGCGGGCGAACCCGACATCTTGGGGTACGCGGACAAGTACGTCGGCGGCGAGGGCATGGCGAGCGCGCCGCGCGAGCTCCCCGCGGCCATCGACGGCGGCCTCGAGAAGTCGCTGCGCGACGTGGCCATGTCCGTGGCCCGGCTCTGCTCGGTGCGCGGCGTCGCGCGCGTGGACTTCCTCTCCGACGGACAAGAGCTCTACGTCAACGAGATCAACACCATCCCGGGGTCGCTCGCGAAGTACCTCTTCGTCGACCCGCCGCTGGCCTTCGCCGACCTACTGGGTGACCTGGTGGCGGAGGCGCGCGAGCGCCCAACTCATCGCTACAGCGTCGCGGGGGCCGACGGGACGGTCCTGCGCTCGGCGGGCTCCATCGCGGCCAAACTCGCGTAGCCGCGGCACCGCCGCGAGCGCCTCGCGCAGCGCGTCGCTGTAGGGATCGACCAGCAGGCCCTGCTCGAGCGCCCAGAAGGCCCGCTCGTACTCTCGCCGGCCCCGCGCGTGGTGACACAACGCCAGGGCGGCCCACTCCCCGTCGCGCGCCAGTCGGGCCCCGTGGCCTTCGGCGAGGAACCACTCGAAGCCGCGCAACGCGCTG
>JAJYGM010000616.1 GCA_021785095.1 Actinomycetes bacterium | reverse complement strand
CGGAAGGTGACGTGGTGGTTGTGAACGTCAACTACCGGCTCGGCGCGCTGGGGTTCTTGGCCCACCGCGCGCTCGCCTCGGGGGGTGCGCTCGCCGGCACGGGTGCTGGCAGCGGGCGGATCGCCGGCAACTGGGCGCTTCTCGACCAGATCGCCGCCCTGCGCTGGGTGCGTGACCACATCTCGTCGTTCGGC
The DNA here is from genome assembly GCA_021785095.1 of Actinomycetes bacterium. Next base: position 4,304 of record JAJYGM010000616.1, on the reverse strand, counting down.
GGCGATCCGTCGAGGGTGACCGTGTTCGGCGAGTCGGCCGGCGCGATGTGCCTTTCGACCCTGCTCGCCGTTCCGGCGGCGCGAGGGTTGTTCACGCGAGCCGTGATCCAGAGCGGACCGCCCTACGTCCACAGCGCCTCGCGGGCGGAGGAGGCCGCGAGCTCGTTCGTGCGCGAGCTCGGCATGTCCGAGGTCTCGAGGGCCGCGCTCGAAGCCGTGCCCGCCCGAGAGCTCGTGTCGGCGCTGGCCGCGCTCGCTCGCCATTGGTCGCGACCCGGTGAGCTCCCCCAGCCGCTCCTTCCCGTCGTGGACGGCACGATCCTGCCCGCAGCCCCCGTCGAGGCGATCGCACGGGGTTCGGCCTCAGGCGTCGCCACGATCGTGGGGACCAACCGTGACGAGATGACGTTCTTCGCGCTGAGGGACCGGCTGGCGCAGGAGATGGACGAAGCCGTGGTGCGCAGGCGGATCGAGCACTCGGCCCCCTGGGTCCCGGCCGACCGGGTGGTCGATCACTACGTCGACGTGCTCACCCGCCGTGGCGAGCGCGCCGGGCCCCGTGAGCTGTGGGTCGCCATCGGCAGCGATCTCGTGTTCCGGTGGCCGTCTCTGCGCCTCGCGGCGGCACTCCGGGCGCACGACCCCCGCACGTACGTCTACCTCTTCACCTGGGGGTCTCCGGCGTTCGACGGCATCCTCGGCGCGACGCATGCCCTCGAGATCCCGTTCGTCTTCGGCACGCACCGCCAGCCGGGCATCTCGCGCTTCGTGGTCGGAAGCGAGGTCGAAGACGGGCAGGAGATCCGCACGCGGGATCCGGGTGGTGACGGAAGCGACAGGAACAGACCGGTCGCGGGAGCGATCGCAGCGGGGGATGCACTGTCCGACGCGATGCGCGCGTCGTGGCTGTCCTTCGCCCGGTCCGGCGATCCGTCGAACCCGCTCGTCGGACGCTGGCCGGCGTGGGATCGCGAGCGTCGCGCCACCATGGTCCTCGGTCCGACGATCTCGGTCGAAGAGGCGCCCCGGAACGAAGAGCTGGCGGTGTGGGAGGACGCCGCGCCGGACGATCTCTGACGTCAGTCGAGGGGTCGGCACGTCCTCACGTCATGCCATCCAACGTCAGAACACGGCCATGTAGCAAGAATGCCCCCACCGTCGGCCCTGCATGTGGCCAGAGTGCGCGGGCGTAAGACACGAACCGCAGCTGGAAGATCTCAGAACGTGTCTGGTAACCCCCGTTACCAGCCATAGGCCGTGACAGCCGAGCCCGGAACGTTGCGAGCCAGCCGCCTCAGCATGAGACCGATCATCGCGAGCTGGACCATCGACTCGGCATGGTCGATCCGTCGCTCGTAGTCGAGTACCAGCCGGCGACACTTGGTGATCCAGGCGAAGGTGCGCTCGACCACCCAGCGACGAGGCAGGACCGCGAAGCCGCGCTGGCCTTCGAGCTTGCGCACGATCTCTACGACGAGCCCGAAGAGCTGCTGTGCCCACTCGACGAACTTGCCGGCGTAGCCACCGTCAGCCCACATGAGCTCGACGCCGGGGAAAGCGGCGCGCATCTTCTCGGTCACGAGCCTCGCGCCGTCGCGGTCTTGCACCGAGGCGGCGGTGATCACGACCATGAGCAGCAGCCCGACGGTGTCGACGATCGCGTGACGCTTGCGCCCGTTGGTCTTCTTCCCTGCGTCGTAGCCGCGACTTCTCGCACCGACGGTGTCGGCGCCCTTGATCACCTGGGCGTCGATGATCGCCGCGCTCGGCCGCTCGGCTCGTCCCTCCTTCGTGCGCACGTGGTTCCTCAGCTCGTCGTGGACGCGACGGATCGTCCCGTCGTCGGTCCATGCGGCGTAGTAGCCGTAGACGGTCTGCCACGGCGGGAAGTCGACCGGTAGCTGGCGCCAGGAGCAGCCGGTGCGCACCAGGTAGAAGATCGCGTTGAGGATCTCTCGCTTGTCGTGGACGACCGGATGGCCGCCACGTTCGGTGTTGCAGCGCGCGGCCGGGATGAGCGGCTGTAGGATGTGCCACTCGGCGTCGGACAGGTCTGATGGGTAGGTTCGCATCTCCCCAGCCTGCCCGGCGCTGGTTCGCGAAGGGTGGACCCACCTGTCGATCGTGAGTGGCAACAGCCGTTTCAAGACACGTTCTGAGATCTTCTGTTGCATTAACCGGCCCTCGGGGGTCTGGCAAGCCCAGACCATCAGGGTTCACTGGTCGCTGGCAGCCAGTTGAGGTGTCGCTGGAGGCTGTCGATGACGCGCTGATGCCGGGCGGCCTCGTCGTCCCAGCCGCGATCGGCGGCGTCGTCCCGCAAGGAGGAGACGTCTGCGAGCTGAGTCTCGATCTGCGGCCCGAACGCTGGCGTGGTGACGAAGTTCTCGCACTGCTCGCAGATGTTGGCATAGGGGCATGCTCCTGCCGCCAGGTCCCTTGAGCAGTGCCCATGAGCGACGCGGGTCTTGAGCATCTCCGAGCGCAGCCAGTCGACGGTCTCTGGCGTGGCAGGCCGGCCGGCGGGCGCGACCGGGATGCGGCGGCGAAGCTTGCCGATGGCGGCGTCGTAGGCGGCTCGGATGGTCGGCGACGCCAGCGCCGCGTAGCGAAGCGTCATGTCCGGGCTGGCGTGGCCGAGGAGAGCCATGAGCGCCTGCAGCGACATCCCCGCGTTGGCGAGGTCGGTGGCGTAGGTGTGCCTGAGCTGGTGCGGGGTGACGCGAAGCGGTCCGCCGCCAGGACCGCGCACGCCAGCGTCGGCGACCGCCCGGGCGAGGCCCAGACGGAGACGGCTTGCCGGCGGGCGCTGCCCGTGTTCGACGAAGAGGAAGTCGACGAGCCGTCCATCACGGGGATGCGGAAGGGGGTGCTGTGGTCCGCGCAGCGCGATCCACTCGTCGAGGACGCCCAGAGTGGCGTCATCGAGGGGGACCGAGCGCTCGGTGGCGAGCTTGCCGAGCGGCACCCGTAGCCAGCTGCCGCTCGATCCATAGTCGACGACGCAGTCGAGCTCGAGATCGAGTAGCTCGCCGATGCGCAGACCGGTCCCCCGGATGACGGTGAGCCCGATGCGAGCGACGGGCTCGCCGAGACGGGCGACAGCGGCCATGACGGCAGCGTCGACGTTGGGGACGAGCGCCCGCGGAAGCGCCTTGGGTAGGCGCGGGATGTCGGTTGCGAAGAGGAGCTGGCGCGCTGGCGCTTCGGCCCACCCCCAGCAGGTGATGTCCTCGAGGAAGGTCCGCAGGGTGACCACGTCGTGGTGGACGGCGGCAGCCGAAATGGGATGGCCGTTGTCGGCCCGACGCCGGGCTCGCGTGGGGACCCATTGGCAGTAGGACTCGACATGGCGGCGATCGAGGTCGCCGAGGGAACGCACCTCTGGGTGGTGCTCGGCGAGGAAGCTCCCGAAGACGCCGAGAGAGTTGGCGACGACTTCAAGGCTGCCGGGACGCAGCACCGGTCGGCGGGCTTCGAGATAGGCGAGCATCACTCGACGAACCTCGGCGGCCTCGGTGCCCGCCAGGTAACCCGCTAAGCCGTGGGCAGGACGGGTCGCTCGGTGCGGACGAGTGATCGTCCCGGCTTCGTAGAGGATCCGGCGAAGGCGCCCCACGTCACGCCGGAGCCGAACCCGGCGCGCGGCGCTCAGCACCGGGCTTTCCCCGATGGCGCCGGCCAGAGCGTCCAGGTCGTCGTCGGAGATCGCCCGTGGCGAGCGACCGCTCCAGGCCACTGCCAACGTCAGCGGCTCTGCGACGACACGCTCGACCCAGCGGCGGTTCCAGCCGAGCCGATCGGCCGCCTGGCGCATGGTCGCGTACTCGTCGGCGAACATCGCCTCTGCGGCGCTGTGCATCCCACCGAGTCGGCGCCCGAGCAGGAGGTCGAGGTCGGCCACGACCGCCCGCGTGAGGATCGCCCAGGTGAGCAGCGGCCACGCCTTCGTGCGGTCGAGATCTGCGCACCGAGCGTCGAGTGGTCGTTGCATCCACGCCTGGAGGTCAGGATGGCGACCGAGAAACTGTCGAGCGTGAGTTTCTCGCCACTCGGTGGCGCTCGCGCTGGATCCACATGAAGCTACGTAGTCGAGGTAGGCCTCGAGGACATGACCGTCCTGGGGTCTGTGCCAAGCGGTGGCGACCGCCACACTCACTGCCCGACCATCCGTACGCGTGCCGCCCGGTACTCGGCGGCGATCGTGTCTGCCGAAAGGTGCACGTAACGCCCCGTCGTCTCTGGCGAGGCGTGACCCATCAACTCGCGCAGCACCAGCAGGTCCATGCCTGCCGAGGCGAGCT
>JAJYGM010000694.1 GCA_021785095.1 Actinomycetes bacterium | reverse complement strand
CCCCGAGGACCCGGAGGCGCTCTCCCGCCTGGCACGCGGGCTTGCGGCGTTCGGTCGCCACGACGAGACCAGCCACCACGACGGCTCGCCCGATTCCCTCGCAGCGGGCCGCGATGGGGCCGCCGCCGACGGCAGATCGGGCGCAGCGGGGAGAGCCCAGGGACCGGCTGGCGAGTTCCTCGCGCTCCTCCGGTTCCACCAGCACCGCACCCGGGGGATCTACGAGCGGTTGTACTTCCGGCCGCTCCTGGACGCCTTCGCAGCCCTCGGCAAGGAGGGAACCTGGCCCCCGCGCATGACGGAGACGGTCGCGTCCGAGCGCCTCCGGGCCTTCGGCTTCGCCGACGCCGAGCGGACGCGTGAGGCTCTGGCGGAGCTCACTCGCGGCCTCGGCCGGGTCTCGCGACTCATGGCGCAGCTGCTGCCGCTGCTCCTCGCCTGGCTCGCGGACAGCCCAGACCCTGACCTCGCGCTGCTCGGCCTGCGGAGGCTCGCGGCGAGCGCGCACCGTCGCGAGCGGCTCGTGACCACCTGCAGGGACTCTCCCCAGGCGGCCCGACGGCTCTGCCTACTGCTCGGCACCTCGCGTCTGCTCCTGGACGGGTTCGAGGCGGAGCCGGACCTGCTTGCGGCGCTCGGCGACGACGCCGCGCTACGGCCGAGGACGCGAGCCGAGCTGCTCGAAGCCGCGCGCCACGCCGTCGCCGGTCGCTCGGCTGCCGACGCCGCCAGAGTGCTCCGCCGGCTCCACCAGCGCGCGCGGCTCCGGGTCGCGGCCGCCGGGGTTCTCGGGCTCGTCGACACCGCGGCCAGCGGGGCGGCCCTCGCCACGGCAGCCGAGGTGACCCTGCAGGTGGCAACCGAGGTCGTCTGCCCGGGCCTCGACCTCGGCATCGTGGCCATGGGCAGGTTCGGCGGCGCAGAGCTCTCCCTCGCGAGCGATGTCGACGTCCTCTTCGTCCACGCCGGGCGCGAGGAGCCAGGCAGCCCCGAGCCCGCCAACAGCCCCGTGGGCGAAGACCGGGGCAGCGAGAAGAGTGGCCGCCGCGGCAGCGGACTGGCCGCGACTTCGATAACGGACGCGGAGGAGGCTGCGGCGGCGCTCGTCCGCTTCTGCCGCGGCCCGAGCCCGGCCGAGGCGGTCCTCGACCTCGACCTCGACCTCCGCCCCGAGGGCCGCCAGGGGCCCCTCGCTCGCTCGCTCGCGGCGTTCGAGGAGTACTTCTCCCACTGGGCTGCGCCCTGGGAGCGCCAGGCCTACCTGCGCGCTCGGATGGTGGTGGGGAGCGACGAGCTCGCAGAGCGCTTCGCGGCGAGCGTCGAGCGGTTCGTGTTCGCCCACCCACTCTCGTCCGGTGAGATCCGCGAGATCCGCAGGCTCAAGGCCCGAATGGAACGAGAGCGCGTCCCGCGACGAGAGGACCCGGGGTTCCACCTGAAGCTCGGGCGCGGCTCGCTCTCCGACGTGGAGTGGACCGTGCAGCTCCTCCAGTTGGAGGAGGGGCTCCCCGGACCGGCGACGCTCGCTGCGCTCGCTGCGCTCGAGGAGCGTGGCGCGCTCGCGCGGGCCGAAGCCACGGCGCTCCGGGAGTCCTACCTCTTCTGCGAGGCGACACGAGATCGGCTCTTCCTGGTGCTCGGGGAGGACACCGACGCGCTGCCGAGCGCTCCCGAGCGCCTCACGAGATTGGCGCGCAGTCTCGACCGCAGCGCTGCCGGGCTGCGCGAGGAGTACCGGCGGGTCACCCGAAGGGCGCGACGGGTCATGGAGGACCGCTTCTACGGGAGCGGGCCCGCGGGGCTCGTGCGATCGTGAGCACGGGCGTTCGCGACATGCGCCTCGGGCCTCGGGCCAGGCGCCGTTGCCCTGCGGTGGCCTCCCGCGCTCGCGCCCGGCGGTGGCGTCGAGGGCGGCCGAGCGACCTACGCTCACGACCGGAGGCGAACATGCGACGTGCGTGCGGCGAGCGGGCGTGAACCGCCGAGGCCGGCCCGGCCGCGACGGGTCGAACGGGCTGGAACCGGGCGCGTCGGTCGATCCGGCTCCCGGGACGACCACCCGACCCGGGCGCGAGCTGTGGCGTCGTCGGGCGGCGGGCACTGCAGCCACGCTCGCGAGCCTCGGCATCAGCGCCGCGGTGCTCGCGCCGTTCCGGCCGAGCCTGAGCGTCGCCACGACCGGCCTCGTCCTCGTCGTCCCCGTCGTCGTCGGCGTCGCGATCGGTGGGTTCTTCGTCGGCGTCGCCGCGGTCGCGCTCGGCTTCGTGCTCTGGGACTACCTGTTCATCCCCCCGTACCGCACGCTCGCCGTCACCCAGGCGCAGGACTGGGTGGCGCTCGCGGTCTACGCCGTTGTCATGCTGGTCGTCGCTCGTGTGGTCGCGAACCTCGAGGCGGCACGGGCGCTCGCACGGGCGCGAGAGCGTTCGACCCGCCAGCTCTTCGAGCTCTCCGAGGTCCTGCTGCGCGACCGGCCGGTGGAGGAGCTCCTCCGGGGCCTCGCCTCGAGCGTCCGTGCGGTCTTCGGGGTGGAGGCGAGTGTCGTGGGTGAGCGGGAGAGCTCGCTCGGTGGCCCCACCGCCACCTCGCCCGAGCGACTCGATGCGGGCGACTCCCCCGGTCACCCCGACGCGGCCGGCCGGCCAGAGCGCAGGTCGAGTCCGACCCGCTCCGAGCTCGCCAGTGGTCGAGCGGTCGCCGTACGGGGAGTCGACGAGCGGGGGAGGGCGCTCCGGACGGTCCCGCTGGCGGTCGCGGGCCGCCCGGTCGCGCTCTTGGTCGTGGAGGGCCGCGCCCTGGACCGTGCGGAGGAAGAGCTGCTCGGCGTCTTCGCGAACCACACCGCCCTCGCGCTCGAGCGAGCGGAGCTCCGGGGCCAAGCGATGCGAACCGAGCTCCTGGAAGAGGTCGACCGTTGGCGCCAGACCCTGGTCTCGACGGTCTCCCACGACCTGCGGACCCCCCTTGCGTCCATCAAGGCCGCCGTGTCGGGTCTGCGCGACCCTGCTCTCGGTCTCGAGCCGGCGGATCGGGCCGAGCTGCTCGAGACCGTCGAGCTGCAAGCCGACCGCCTGAGCCGAATGGTCGCGAGCCTCCTCGACCTCTCCCGGCTCGAGTCCGGGGCCCTCCGGCTCGATCGCCAGCCGCTCGTCGTGGACGAGCTCGTCACCGAGGCAGTGGCGAGCCTCGGGACCGCGCTGCGACCGGACCGGGTGCGCTGCGCCCTTGCGGAGGATCTGCCGGCCATCGAGGGGGACCACACCCTGCTCTGCGAGGTGCTGGCGAACCTCCTCGAGAACGCCGCACGCCACGGCCCGGAGGAGACGCCGATCGAGGTCCGCGCGTGCCCGGGTGGCGTCGGGGTGGAGATCACGGTGACAGACCGAGGCCCCGGCGTCGCCGCCGAGGATCGTGAGGGGATCTTCCGGGTGTTCGACCGGCGCGCCGGGGGCGGGCGCGCGGGACTCGGGCTCGCCATCGTCAAGGCCTTCGTGGACGCGCACGGCGGGACGCTCGGCGTCAGCTCCGGACCGGAGGGCGGCGCGGCGTTCACCTTCTCGGTGCCCGCTTCGGAGCTACCGGTCGAGGCCGTCTGACCGATGCCGCGTCGGAGGCGGGAACGTTGACGCGGGTCCTCGTCGTCGACGACGACGACGCGCTCCTGCGAGCGCTGCGCATCTCGCTCAGTGCGCGGGGCTACCGGGTCGAGACCGCCCGCTCGGGAGCAGAGGGCCTGCAGCGAGCGGCGGCGGCGCCGCCCGAGGTGGTCGTCCTCGACCTCGGCCTTCCCGACCTCGACGGCCTCGAGGTCTGCCGCCGCATCCGAGCGTGGAGCGACGTCCCGATCATCGTCCTCTCGGCCGCGGGGGCCGAAGCTCGCAAGGTCGCCGCCCTCGACGGGGGGGCGGACGACTACGTCACGAAGCCCTTCGGTCTGGCAGAGCTCGATGCGCGCCTTCGGGTCGCGATCCGCCACCGCCCGAGGGGGGCGGAGGGTGTCGAAACGGTCGTCCGGTCCGGGACCCTGGAAGTCGACCTCCCCGGCCGGGTCGCACGCATCCAGGGACGCCCGGTCGACCTCACCGCCAGGGAGTTCGACCTGCTCGCCTACTTGGCGCGCCACGCCGGGAAGGTCTGCACGCACCGCATGATCCTCACCGAGGTCTGGGGCCCGGCCTACGGGACCGAGGTTCACTACCTGCGGGTCTACGCCAATCGCCTCCGCAAGAAGCTCGGCGGCGATCCGTCGTTCTCGCTCCGCACCAACCCCGGCGTGGGCTATCAGCTCGTCGCCGAGTCCGATCCAGAGGCGCTCGAACCGGCCGAGACGCCCGAACCGGCCGGAGCGCCCGGAGCGCCCGGAGCGGCCGAGACGCCCGAACCGGCCGAACGGCCCGAGGTGTCCCCCCGCCCCGGGGTCTCGACGGTGGCAGGGGTGTCGCCGGCGGTCGAGCTGCTGCCGTCACCGGCGCCGCCGCAGGCGGTCGAGCAACCGCCGG
>JAJYGM010000341.1 GCA_021785095.1 Actinomycetes bacterium | reverse complement strand
GGTCTACGCGGTCGATAGCGATCCCTTCGCCCGCGACGAGACCGCTCGTGCGGCGGCGGCGCACAGCCAGGTCCTCGCGATCACCCAGCGCGCCGAGGACCTCCAGCTCCCCGAGCCCGTCGACCTGGCCTTCTGCCGGTTCCTCCTCATGCACGTGGACGACCCCGTCTCGGTCCTGGCGCGCATGGCCGCGGCGGTGCGACCCGGCGGCTGGGTCGTCGCGCAGGAGCCCATCACCTCGGCGGGGCGGATCGACGGCCGCCCGCTGTCGATGCCCGGCGCGGTCGACCCCGACGTGGGCGCGCTGCTCCCCGGGCTCGTGCGCCGCGCCGGTCTCTTTCTCGAGGACGCGTGGGCAGAGGCTCCCGCGGGCGCGGGCCCGGGACCGGTCGCGTCCTACCTCGAGGATCTGACCGGTGTCGATCCCGGGGACGACCCGATCGTGCTGCCGCCTCTCGTGACCGTGCTCGGCCGGACGGTCGGTGGCGTGGCGTGAGCGCGGAGCTGGACCGGGCCGCTGGCGCGTTGGACTGCGCGGAGCGTGTCGTCCGGCAGGGGGTCGCAGCCCTGCGATCCAGCGGCGTCGACACGGCGCAGGTCGTCGCGTACGACGTCGCGCACGCAGCGGCAGCCGTCGCGACGGCGCGCGCCGCCGTCGCCTACGGCCGCCACGGAGACGTCGAGACGTGCATCGCGTGCGCGTTCGTCGCAGACGTGGTGGCCGACCTCCGGGCCAAGCTCGCCGGCAGGGCGCGGTCGTGGCAGGCCGACGAAGACCTGCTCGACCCGGCCGACGAGCTCGTCGCCGCGCACCGCGACCCCGACGCCCTCGCCGCGCTCTGCGGCGAAGCGGGGGCGCGCCACCTCCCCGAGGAATTCGAGCTCGCCCGCGAGACCTTCCACCGCTTCGCGGACAACGAGGTCCGGCCGCACGCAGAGCACGTCCATCGCGCGAACACGGACATCCCCGAGCGGATCATCTCGGGGCTGGCCGAGCTCGGCGGGTTCGGCCTCTCGGTGCCCGAGGAGTACGGGGGCTCCGCGACCGGTACCGAGAGCGACTACCTCGGGATGGTCGTCGCCACCGAGGAGCTGTCCTGGGGGTCGCTCGGCATCGGCGGCTCGCTCATCACCCGGCCCGAGATCCTCACCCGTGCGCTCCTCCACGGCGGCACCGACGACCAGAAGCGTCGGTGGCTCCCCAGGCTGGCGAGCGGCGAGCTCCTCGCCGCAGTCGCCGTCACGGAGCCGGACTTCGGCTCGGACGTGGCCGGCATCGCCACGACCGCCTCGCCCGCGGCCGGTGGCTGGGTCCTGAACGGCGTGAAGACCTGGTGCACCTTCGGCGCCCGCGCGGACGTGCTCATGCTGCTCGCCCGGACCGACCCGGACCGCTCCAAGGGTCACCGCGGGCTCTCCCTCTTCGTCGTCGACAAGGAGCCCGCCACAGGCAAGGGCTTCCTCGTTCGACAGGAGGGCGGCGGGAAGCTCGAAGGGCGGCCGATCGACACGCTCGGCTACCGGGGCATGCACTCCTACGAGCTCGCGTTCGAGAACTGGCTCGTCCCCGGCGAGTGCCTCGTCGGGGGGCAGGAGGGTCTCGGGAAGGGCTTCTACATCCAGATGCAGGGGTTCGAGAACGGGCGTCTGCAGACCGCGGCGCGTGCGCTCGGGGTCATGCAGGCGGCGTACGAGGCGGCGTACGCGTACGCCAGCGAGCGCAAGGTCTTCGGCGCGCCGGTCATCGACTACCAGCTCACGCGAGCCAAGCTCGCCCGGATGGCAGTGCTGATCCAGGCATCGCGTCAGTTCTCCTACGCGGTCGCGCGGCTGATGGCCAACGGCGAGGCGACGCTCGAGGCCTCCATGGCGAAGGCCTACGTGTGCAAGGCAGCGGAATGGGTGACCCGCGAGGCGATGCAGATCCACGGCGGCATGGGGTACGCGGAGGAGTATGCGGTGAGCCGGTACTTCGTGGACGCGCGGGTGCTCTCGATCTTCGAGGGGGCCGACGAGACGTTGGCCCTGAAGGTGATCGCCAGGCGGCTGGTGGAGCGGTACGGCTGAAGCCCCGCTCACGCCCGGCTCGACGCGCTCAGGCCGTTGACCGCCGGAGCCCCGCGCGCTCGCCGCGGGCGACGAACTTCTGCGCCATCTTCCGGCTCGCTTCGTCGATCATCTCGTCGCCGAACATCACCGCGCCCTTCCGGTCCTCGTCGGTGGCCTTGCGATAGGCCTCGAGCACGTCCCACGCGCGGTCGAACTGCTCCTGGGTCGGCGAGTACACCGTGTTCAAGACCGCGGCCTGGTCCGGCGTGAGGGCCCATTTGCCGTCGAAGCCGAGGACCCTCGTGCGCTGCGAGAGCTCCCGCAGGCCCTCGAGGTCGCGGACGTACAGGTACGGGCCGTCGATCACCTGCAAGCCGTTCGCGCGCCCGGCCATGAGGATCTTCGAGAAGACGTAGTGGAAGTGGTCGCCGGGGTACTCGGGGACCGCGACCCCGCCGGTGAGGACGGGCATCTCCATGGACGCGGCGAAGTCCGCCGGGCCGAAGATGATGGTCTCCAAGCGGGGCGAGGCGGCGCAGATCTCCTCGACGTGGATGAGGCCCCGGACGGTCTCGATCTGCGCCTCGATGCCGACGTGCCCGACGGGCAGCCCCGAGCACTTCTCGACCTGGGTGAGGAGGAGGTCGAGCGCGACCACCTCTGCGGCAGACTGGACCTTCGGCAGCATCACCTCGTCCAGGCGCTCCCCCGCGTTGCCCACCACCTCGATCACGTCGCCGTACGTCCATTCGGTGTCCCAGGCGTTCACCCGCACGCACAGGACACGCTCGTCCCAGGCCAGGGTCTTGATCGCGTCCACCACCTTCCGGCGCGCCGCGACCTTCTCGGCCGGGGCGACGGAGTCCTCGAGGTCGAGGAACGTCATGTCGGCCTGCACGGTCGGGGCCTTCGCCATGTACCTCTCGTTCGCCCCGGGGGTGGAGAGGCACGACCTTCGGGGAAGCTCGCGGGATCGTTCGGACACGCCCACAGCTTTGCCTCGAAGGCCCCCGGAGCGAAAGTCCGGGCGCAGCGGGCCGCTGGGTCGCCGTCGAACGATCTCGTCACCGTCACCACGTCGTCACGATCCGCCCGGCGCGCTGCGTGAGCCCCACAAGTGCCGAAAGTCCCTTTTCCGCGTTTGCAGCTGCAATGTAGGTTCCCCGGAAACTCAGGTTCCCACGAGCAGCGCGGCGGCCGGGTGCAGGCGGGAGGGAAAGGGGGGACGCACCCGCGTTCGTCGCCGCCCGACAGCCGGGGCTGGAGGTGACGAACTCGATGGCCGACTCTCCGATCGCTCGCAGCTTCACGATCGTCGCGGCGTCGGACCCTCCCGGCCCCCGACGCGATCGAGATCCTCTCCAACGCCATCGAGGGGAACCTCACCTGCTCGGGCGACAGCAACGTCTGGGACAGCACCGAGACGACGTTCGGGCAGAAGACCCCCTACCCGCGCATCGCCGAGCCCAACGCGGTCCTCGGGACCCGAGGAGGCCAGTGCGTGCTCGCCAGCCCGGCCAGCTTCGGGGGCCAGCCGGGACCGGGCGCGTTCTGAGCGCCCGGCGTCAGGGAACGAGGGTCAGCGAGCCAATGTGACGCGGGCGAACGGCGCCGAACTGGCGGCGATCGAGCGTCGCGACCACCTCTGCGCCGTGGCGCTCGGCGAGGACGACGACCGACGCGTCCACCATCCCGAGCGGCAGGTCCGCGTAGCGCTCGACCAGCTCGGCGACGCGCCCCCACTCTGAATCGAGCACCGGTTCGACGACGAGCTCACCATCGGCGATCGAACGGCTGAACGCGACCTCGGCGTACGCCCCGATCCGATCGGCGAGCAGGTAGGCGACCTCCGTGACGACCAGCTCCGGCACGAGGATCGGGCGCGCTGCGGCGGAGAGGAGCTCGACGCAGCGCCGGTGGTTCCGGTCGCTGCGCGCCGCGGCGGCGTAGAGCGGGCCTGCGTCCACGATCAGCACGATCGCGGGGTGGGCTCGCCGTCGCGGGGCCGCGGGATCTCGCGGTGCCGGGTGATCGCCTCGCCGACATAGTCGCCCACCCGCTCCGAGACGTCGGGCGGGGTGCCCTCGCCGACGGCGAAGAAACCGAGCCGACCGCCGTCGGGGGGGAGCGGGAGGTACTGCTCGATCGCCTGCCTGGCGACGTCGGCGATCGAGAGGCCCCGCCGCCTCGCCTCGATCCGTAGCCTCTCGTCGAGCTCGTCGGGCAGCATGACGGTCGTGCGCTTCATTATGCGAGCATATCGCATCACGCATCACGGCATCCCTTGCCCGAGGGCTTCGGGGCATTCCGGGCTGCGCACCGGGGGTCACGAACCTTTCGCCGGTATCCTCACAGACGTGAGCGAACGTATGTACGCTAGAGCGCGTGAAGCTCGCTGCGTGGGCCCGTTCGTACGGCGTCCACCCCCAGACCGCCTATCGGTGGTTCCGCGAGGGCACGAT
>JAJYGM010000793.1 GCA_021785095.1 Actinomycetes bacterium | reverse complement strand
CGGTCCCGGCCAGGGCGGCCGCGGCGGCGAGCACGGTCCCGGCCAGGGCGGCCGCGGCGGCGAGCACGGTCCCGGCCAGGGCGGCCGCGGCGGCGATCCGTGCGAGGGCCGCGAACCCGGCACGGCGCGTCCGGGAGCGGGGCCTCATGGCCCTGGCGGCGTCGGCTCGATGCACGGAGCAAGCCTGCCACCTGGCGTGACCCCGCGTGCCGGGTCCCTCCCAGCGCGTGCCGCCCCAGCGCTCCCAGGAGCGGTGCGAGCCGGCGAGCTCATTTGACCGCCCCGGCCGTCAAGCTCCGGACGAGTTGCTTCTGGAAGACCACCAGCAAGACGAGGAGCGGCAGGACGGCGATGACCGTGCCGGCGAGCGCCACGTCGGTGCGGCTCACCTCGGTCCCTTGGAGCAGCTTGAGGCCGATCTGGACGGTGCGGACACCGTTGCCGCTGCCGGTCACCACGAGCGGCCAGAGGTACTGGTTCCACGCGGCGAGGAAGGAGAAGACCCCGAGCGCGGCGAGGGCCGGGCGGGCCAGTGGGAGCGCGATGCGCAGCAGGAACCGGAGACGGCCGTAGCCGTCGAGGGTGGCGGCCTCCTGCAGGTCCCGGGGGATCTGGAGGAACGCCTGTCGCAGGAGGAAGGTGCCGACGCCCGTCGCGAGGAACGGGACCGTGAGCCCAGCGAACGTGTTGTACCACCCGAGCTCGGAGATCGTCTGGGTGTTCGTGACGAGGGTCACCTCGAAGGGGATCATGAGCGTGGCGAGGAAGACCACGAACAGGGCCCTTTTGAAGGGGAACCGGAGGAAGGCGAAGGCGTAGCCCGCCAGCACCGAGGTCACGAGCTGGCCGCAGACGATGATGGCGGTCTGGATCGCCGAGTTCCGCAGGTAGACGCCGAGGTCGCCCTGGCTCCACGCCACGGCGTAGTCGTGCCATTGCGGATCGAGCGGGAAGAGGGGCGGGGGCCGCTCGGCGAGCGCGCTCGGCGGCAGGAGCGAGCTCACGACCGTGAGGTACAGCGGCGCGAGCACGACGAGGGCACCGATCGTGAGGAGGGTGTAGCGCGCGGCGAGGCGCCATCGGCGCCGGCCCGGGCGCCGGCCCGGGCGCCGGCCCGGGTGCTCGGGCCGCCTCCCGCTCCCGCGCTCGCCGGAGCCGCTGCGCGAGTCAGGCCGCATAGTGGACCCGTCGCTCGACGAGACGGAGCTGCAACAGGGTCACGCCGAGCGTGAGGCAGAAGAGCGCGAGGGAGAGCACTGCCGCCTGCCCGGATGTCTTCGCCACCTCGATCGTGTCGAGGATGTCGTAGACGAGCAGGTTGACGTGCTCGAACGCGGCGGACGAGTAGCCGATGAGGATGTCGACCTGGCCGAACGTCTGGAAGGCGTAGATCGTCGCGACCACGAGGCCGAAGAAGATGGTGGGGGAGAGGAGCGGAACCGTGACGCGCCAGAACACCGTGCGCTCGGACGCGCCGTCGACGCGTGCAGCCTCGAGGACCTCCTCGGGCACCGCGGACAGCCCTGCGGACATGACGATGAACGACAATCCGAGGAATTGCCAGACCGACATGACCGCGATGGCCGGGAGCGCCCACGTCGTGTTCTGGAGGATCGGGGGAGACGGGTTGAGCCCCAGCCACGGGAGCAACCCCACGACCGGGTCCATGAGCGTGCCGAAGACGAGCGCGGACACGGCGACGGACGTCACCACCGTCGAGGAGAAGATCACGCGGTAGACGGCCATCGCGCGGAGGCGCCGGTGCGCGGCGACGGCGAGGAGGAGTCCGATGAGGAGCCCCGCGGGCACCACCATCACCACGAAGAGCAGCGTCGAGCCGAGGCTCTGGAGGAAGCCTGACGAGGCAAGGACCTGGCCGACCTGGTGCAGCCCCACGTAGCGGCTGGGCAGCCCCGGGTACGGCGGCGTCTGGAAGAGCGCGAGCCGGAAGTTCTCTGCGAAGGGATAGAAGACGAAGACGCCGAAGACCGCGAGCGCCGGCAGCACGAGGAGGTAGCCGAGCGCGGCTTCGCGCACCGCACGCGAACGTCGGGTGCGTGCAGGTGGCGACTCGCGGCCGCGCCTCACCCCGGCCCTCCGAGGCGCGCCCCGCTCCCGCCTGTGAAGACGTGGACCGATCCGCTTGCGACCACGATCCGCACCCCGTCGCCGATCGCGGGTCGTGGCGCGGAGGCGTCCTGGCGGACGACGAGCTTCGTCTGGTCGCCGAGCTGGCACAGCACGTGGACGTCGGCGCCGAGGAGCTCGACGAGGAGGACCTTCGCCTCGAGCGTGCCCGACGGGGAGAGCGCGAGGTGCTCGGGGCGGACGCCTACGACGAGCGACGCGGCCTGGCCGGCCGCGGCCGCCCCGTCGTCGCCGAGCGGGACGTGGCCGCCGTCGACGCGCGCGACGCGCGCGACGTGCGCGACGTGCGCGGTGGTCCCCTCGAGCGTCGCCGGGAGGACGTTCATTCCCGGGCTCCCCAGGAACTTCGCGACGAAGAGGTTCGCGGGGCGATCGTAGAGGGCGTGCGGCGGGCCGACTTGTTGGAGCACCCCGTGGTCCAGCACGGCGATCCGATGGCCCATCGTCATCGCCTCGACCTGGTCGTGGGTCACGTAGAGCGTGGTCGTGCCGAGCCGGGTCTGGAGCGCCACGATGTCGGCCCTGGTCTGGAGCCGAAGCGCCGCGTCGAGGTTGGACAGCGGCTCGTCCATGAGGAATGCGCGGGGCTGGCGGACGATGGCCCGCGCGAGCGCCACGCGCTGGCGCTGCCCCCCGGAGAGCTCCCGCGGCTTGCGGGCGAGGAGCTCTTGGAGGCCGAGCGACGCCGCCACCTCGCGCACCGTCTGGCGGCGTCGTTGCGCGTCGACGCCTCGCCGGCGGAGCGGGAACTCGATGTTGTGCTCGACGTTCAGGTGCGGGTAGAGGGCGTAGCTCTGGAAGACCATTGCGACGTCGCGGTCCTTCGGCTCGACGTCGTTCACGACGCGTCCACCGATCAGGATCTCGCCTTCGTCGGGCTCCTCGAGGCCCGCCACCATCCGCAAGGCGGTCGTCTTGCCGCACCCCGAAGGCCCGAGCAGGACGAGCAGCTCGCCGTCGGCGACCTCGAGGTCCAGGCGCTCGACGGCGGGGCGTCCACCGAACCGCCTGGTCGCCCCCCGGAACGCCACGTCGGCCACCTGACCCCCTCTGCGAGCGCTGTGCCCCGCTCTCCGCACTGCTGACGATGCCACAACCCCGTGCGCTGTTGGCGGGGGTCGCGTGGCAGGCGGGGCAACCCGCTGACGACGCGCCAGCGCGCTCGGGGAGCGGGGCCATGCCATAGCGTGCTCGGGGGCGGTGCCGCGCACCTCGCAGGTAGGGTGACGGTCCGTGCCCCGTGCGCCCGGTCGTGCCGATCCCGCGTCGGTCTCCACGGAGCAGCAGCTTCCTCGCGCGGGAGCGGGGGACACCTGGGTGCTGGACCTCGACGGCGTCGTCTGGCTGAGCGGGGAGCCGATCCGGGGCGCGGGCGACGCGGTCGGCCTGCTGCGAGGCGCCGGGGCGCGCGTCATCTTCGTCTCGAACAACTCGTCGCCCACCGTGAAGAACCTCCTCGCGCGGCTCGGCGTCGCGGGGATCCGAGCGGACGCGGACGACATCCTCACGTCTGGACAGGCGGCGGCGGCCATGCTGCAGCCCGGCGCGACGGCGCTCGTCGTCGGCGACGACGGCGTGATGGAGGCGCTCGCGGCTCGCGGGGTGCACGCGAGAAGAGCAGCCGGCGAGGCGGCCGTTCCGGGAGGGCGCGTGGACGCTGTGGTCGTCGGGTACACGGAGCGGTTCGACTACACGGTGCTGCGCCGCGCGGCGGACGCGGTCCGCGCCGGGGCACGCCTGATCGGCACGAACGAGGACGCGACGCTCCCCACGCCCAATGGGCCGCTCCCCGGCGCGGGTGCGATCCTCGCCGCGGTGGTGACTGCGTCAGGTGTGGTGCCCGAGGTGGCAGGGAAGCCCCACGAGCCGCTCGCGACGCTCGTCCTCGGGCGCGCGGGTCGCGTCGCGACCGTCGTGGGCGACCGTCCCTCGACCGACGGAGCTCTCGCACGCCGGCTCGCGGCGCCGTTCGCGCTCGTGCTCAGCGGGGTGACCGCCAGGGCCTCCGACGACCCTGACCCGGTCCCCGACTTCGTCGCCGACGACCTGCTCGCGGTCGCCCGCGAGGCGACGCGCTGACGAACGCGGAGCCGCCGCGCCATTGCCGCGTGGTGCTCGGGCCGGTACCGTGGATGCATGCCCCGGAACGACGGATATCGCAAGTACCTCGAGGCGGCGGCTGTGCTCGGCGAGATCACCCGGGCGCGGGCGGAGGAGCTCGTGAGGGAGCTGATGGGAACTGGTGGCGCCCAGCGTGCGCAAGCGCAGCAGTGGGTCGACGAGCTGGTAGGTCGAAGCCGAAGAGCGGCGGAGGACATCTTGGAGCTCGTCCGCGCGGAGGTCTCCAACCAGATGCATGCGCTCGGGCTC
>JAJYGM010000279.1 GCA_021785095.1 Actinomycetes bacterium | reverse complement strand
CCGGCTCCTCCTCGAGCGTACGCTCGGCCGCCCCCAGGCGTTCGACGAACCGGTCGGTTCGGTCATGGACCCTCCGCTCGTGACGGTCGGGCTCGGGGAGACGGCGGAGTACGTCGCCGAGAAGCTCCAGGCGTCGCCAGCGGTGCTGGTCCTCGACGGCGGGCATCCCGTCGGGATCCTCACCCGCTCGGACGTCCTGTCCTTCTTCGAAGGGTCCTGACCGTGCCCGGGTTCGACACGCTCGCGATCCACGCCGGGCAGCCGCCCGACCCCGCCACCGGCTCGGTCGTGCCCGCGATCCACCTCGCGACGACGTTCGCGCAGTCGGCGGTCGGCGAGCACAAGGGGTTCGAGTACTCCCGCACCGGGAACCCGACGCGAGCCGCGCTCGAGACGTGCGTCGCCGCGCTCGAGGGCGCCGCGTACGGGAGGGCGTTCGCGAGCGGTCTCGCAGCCGAGGACGCCGTGCTGCGCACCCTGGCGGCCGGCGACCACCTCGTGGTCGGGGACAACCTCTACGGCGGGACCCACCGGCTCCTCGCACAGGTCCACACGCAGCTCTCGGTCTCGTCCGCGCCCCTCTCCGACCTCGCCGCGGTGGAGGCGGCGTGGCGACCGACGACGCGTCTCGTCTGGGTCGAGACGCCGTCCAACCCGCACCTGTGGATCGCCGACATCGCCGCGCTCGCCGGCCTCGCGCACGACCGGGGCGCGCGGCTGGTCGTCGACAACACGTTCGCCACGCCCTACCTCCAGTCGCCGCTCGCGCTCGGGGCGGACGTCGTCGTCCACTCGACCACGAAGTACCTCGGGGGGCACAGCGACGTGGTCGGCGGCTTCGTCGCGACCAACGACCCCGACCTCGCCGCGCGCGTGGCGGCTCTCCAGAACTCCGTGGGGGCGGTGCCCGGTCCCTTCGACTGCTTCCTCGTCCTTCGCGGGGTGAAGACGCTCGCGGTCCGCATGGACCGACACAGCGCGAACGCCCGCCGCGTCGCCGACGCGCTGGCGGGCCACGGCGCGGTCGGCTCGGTCTTCTACCCGGGTCTCCCCGCGCATCCCGGACACGAGATCGCGGCGGCTCAGATGCGCGGTTTCGGAGGGATGGTGTCGTTCACGCTCCGGGGCGGCGAGGCGGCGGCGCTGAAGGTCGCGGGGTCGACCAGGCTCTTCACGCTCGCGGAGTCGCTCGGGGCGGTCGAGTCGCTGATCGAGCACCCGAGCCGTATGACCCACGCGTCGGTCGCAGGGTCCCCTCTCGCGGTGGACCCGGCGTTGCTCCGGCTCTCGGTGGGGCTCGAGGACGCAGACGACCTGCTGGAGGACCTGGACCGGGCGCTCGCCGTCGTGAGCTGAGCCTCAGCCGGCCCGGCCGGCCGCGGCCGCCTCGAGCTGCCGGTCCAGCCAGCTCGCCGCGGTCTGTTCGAGCGCGAGCTCCCGCAGCGACCGGGCGCGAGCCGCGCGCTCGGAGGGGTCCATGGACAGCGCGGTGTCGAGGGCCGCTGCCGTCTGGGAGACGTCGAAGGGGTTCACCCCGACCGCGGCCGGGTGGAGCTCCTCGAAGGCGCCGGCCTCCCTCGACAGCACGAGCACCCCGTCGACCCGGTTCACGAGCGGTCCCTCCTTCGCCACGAGGTTCATCCCATCGCGCACTGGGTTCACCAAGAGGACGTCGTAGATGCTGAGCGCCGCCATCGACCGGGCCCGGTCGTCGGCCACGCTGAGGACGACGGGCACCCAGTCGGCCGTGCCCCACCGCTCGTTCAGCCGTCCGACCGTGTGCTCCACCTCGGAACGGTAGGCGAGGTAGTCCGCGAGCCCCTCGCGCGACGGGTACGCCAACGCGAGCATCGTGACCCGGCTGCGCCACGCCGCGCGCGTCTCGAGCAGCTCGTCGAAGGCCCAGAGCCCGCGCAGGATGTTCTTCGACGGCTCCACGCGGTCGACGCGCACCACCAGCCGGCGGCCGCCGACGAGCTCGCCGAGCCGGATGCGTGCCGCGGCCACCGCGTCGGAGGAGGCCTCGGCGTCGAGGGACTCGGGCTGGGGGCCGAGGGGCGCGACGTAGGTGGGCGGCGCCCCCCTCGGCCCGGTGCCCGCCACCAGCGCGGGGTCGCCGAAGGCGGCCCGGAAGCTCGCCTCCCACCTCGCGGTGTGGAAGCCGCACGCCCCGTGCCCCGCCATCCCCGCGAGGAGCTCCCCCGTGGCGGCCGACGGGAGCGCGCGCAGGATCCCGGGATCCGCGAACGGCGTGTGGGAGAAGTGAGCGGTGCGCAGGTCCCGGCGCCGCTGGGCGAGCATCCCCCCGACCAGCGAGAGGTGGTAGTCCTGCACGAGCACGCGCGCGCCGTCGGGCGCGTGCTCGGCGACCGTGTCCGCGAACGCGCGGTTCACCTCCCGGTACGCGTCCCAGGCCTCCTGCCAGCGCCGGTCGAGGCGGGGACGGCGGGCGAGGTCGAACAGGTGGTGGTGGCAGAACCACAGCGTCGCGTTCGCCACGACGTTGTAGGCCATGTCGTACGTCGCGGCGTCGGGCTCGACGGTCACGATCCTGAGCCCCTCGTCCTGCATGAGGCCGAGGGCCGCCGCACTCCGGTCGGCCGGGCTCATCGCGGCGGCCACCCAGGTCGCGCCGGTGCCCCGGAGCAGCGGGTGCAGGGTCGCAGCGAGCCCGCCGCCGGTGCCTGCGCGGACCGGCTCCCCGTCGTCGCCAGGCCGGAAGGAGAGGGGTCCCCGGTTCGAGACGACGACGACGTCCTGCACGCCGTCGACGCTACCGGGCCTGCTACCGGGCCTGCTTCTCCGAGCGCTCGAGCGCCGCCCGGAGCACCTCGACCGCTTGCGGGCGGAGCTCGGAGAGCGCGCGGTTCCGGTGCACCCGCGTACCGAGGTCGACCTGGGCGACCGCACCGGCCCCGAACCGGGTCACGACGTCGACGAGCAGGCCGATCTCGACGCCGTAGCCGGGGGCGAAGCCGAGCTTCTCGAGGACCCAGCGGGGCGCGGCGGTCTCGCCAGCCAGCGGCTGGTGCACCCCCGAGAGGTCGGGGAGCTCGGGGAACAGGACCTCGAGGGCGGGTCGCGCGACGAGCTCGGTCACCCGCCCGCCACCGGTCGGGGAGTCGCCGATCGGCCGCTCGTAGTAGCCCTTCACGAGCGAGAACTCCCCCGGCTCCGTGAGCAGCGGGCCGAGCAGGCTGGTGACGAACGCCCCGGTCGTGTTCTCGACGTCCGCGTCGAGGAACACGAGCACGTCGCCGGCAGCTGCGTCGAGGCCCGCCTGCATGGCCCCACCCTTTCCGACACGCTCGGAGAGCCGGACGACCCGTGCGCCGGCGGCTGCGGCGGCCTCGGCGGTGCGGTCGCCCGACCCGTCGTCGACGACGATCACCTCGTCGACGAGCCCGGAGCCGTCGAGCTCCCGGAGGTGGGAGGTCCTGACGGCGGCGAGGACCCGGGCGACGGTCGCGACCTCGTTGTGAGCGGGGATGCAGACCGACACGGTCCGGCCGCGCTTGTGCGCGACCACGAGGTCGAGCGGGAAGGCGTCCATGGGGAACGTGGACACGGGCACTCCCCGATCATCGTCCACGCGCGGGCATGGCCGCGCCGCGCAGAGCCCGGGGGCATGACTTGCGCGTGGCCGGCGCCGCGGGCGATCATGTCGCCACTTATCAAGAGCGGCTGAGGGACGGGCCCTATGACGCCGCGGCAACCAGCGCACAGCGCGCCAGGTGCCAATGCCCGACCGATGAGGAGGCGCCTACATGGCTGACCCGACCGTGACCGCACTCATTTGCCGTGAATGCGGGAGGACCTATCCGCTCGAGGCGCTGCACGCCTGCGACTGGTGCTTCGGCCCCCTCGAGGTCGCCTACGAGTACGAGGCGATCGCTGCGCGGCCGCTCCGGGAGGAGATCGCCGCCGGGCCCCGCACGATCTGGCGCTACCGGGCGCTCCTGCCCGTCGACGACGCGCAGCCGGTCGAGCTCGGAGGAGGCTGGACCCCGCTCGTGCGAGCGGAACGGCTCGCTGCCGAGCTCGGCCTCGGTGAGCTCTGGCTGAAGGACGACACGGCGAACCCGACGGGGTCGTTCAAGGACCGCGTCGTCTCGGTCGCCCTCACCAAGGCGCGCCAGCTCGGGTTCGAGGTCGCGGCCTGCGCGTCGACCGGGAACCTCGCGGCGTCGATCGCCGCCCACGCTGCGCGGGCGGGCATGGCATCGGTCGTCCTCGTGCCGAAGGACCTCGAGCGGGCGAAGACCGCCATGGCCGCGGTCTACGGCGCCACGGTGGTCGCCGTCGACGGGGACTACGACGAGGTGAACCGGCTGTGCGCCGAGCTCGTGGCGGAGCACGAGTCCTGGGCGTTCGCCAACGTGAACCTGCGCCCGTACTACGCGGAGGGCTCGAAGACGCTCGCGTTCGAGATCGCCGAACAGCTCGGATGGCGGGCCCCCGATCACGTCGTGGTGCCGATCGGGTCCGGGAGCCAGCTGACCAAGATCGCCAAGGGCT
>JAJYGM010000677.1 GCA_021785095.1 Actinomycetes bacterium | reverse complement strand
GCGGAGCACCGTGGCCTGCGGGGCCGCCCTGGCCTGCGGGGCCGCCCTGGCCTGCGGGGCCGCCGTGGCCTGCGGAGCACCGTGGCCTGCGGGGCCGCCGTAGCGGTCGGATCGTGTCAGGAATCGGATCGCGGTCGCTCTCTGCTCGCCCGAGACGGTCGGACCGCCCGAAGGGTCGAACGGCCCTTGCGAGCCACCAGCGCCCCCGGCAATGCTCGCGCACGCGGGGAACAGCCTCCGCCAGAGCGAAGGAGGAACGGGTGCGACCAATGTCCGTCGTGGCAGCGATCGTGAACCTCAGCCAGCCCGACCGCTACTTCCACTGGTCCATCTTCCTCGTCTCGGAGGCGAACCTCGCGCTGATCGCGGTCATGGTCGTGCTGTTCGCGCTCGCACTCCTCCTGCCCTTCCCCGGGCACCACCGCCGGGGTGCCGGAGCGAGTGCCTTCGCGGGAGCGCCGGATGGGTCCGGCGGCTCGGCAGCCGCCGGCCGGGGTGGCGGGCAGACCGGCTTGGAGGCACCGGCCGGCCCGGACCGGCCAACCGGACCCGCTTCGGACGGGCCGAGCGCGACGCCTGCGCTCGCACCCGGAGGCGCGACCGGGTCCGGGCCCGCGACCGAGCGGGGAGTCGCGACCGGGCCGGACATGTGGACCGCAAAGGTCCGCCGGCTCGGGTTGCGCTTCCTCCCGCCGGACAAGCTCCTCCCCGACAGCCAGCCCGCCTACGTCGCCTCCTGGATCTACGTGTTCGGGGTCGCCGCGCTCGCCGCTCTCGCGATGGCGATCGTCTCGGGGTTCCTCATCGCACTCGGGGGTGTCGACTGGTGGCACACCAACCCCGTCGGCCTCTTCTTCAACAGCCTCCACCTCTGGAGCGTCGAGCTCTTCATGGCGTTCATGGTGATCCACCTGTGGGGGAAGTTCTGGATGGCGGCGTGGCGGGGCCGACGAGCCCTCACCTGGATGACCGGTGTGGCTGCGTTCGTCGCTTCGGTGGTCGAGTGCTTCACCGGCTATCTCTCCCAGCAGAACTTCGACTCGCAGTGGATCTCGACGAACGGCAAGGACGCCGTCAACGCGACCGGCCTCGGCGGCTTCTTCAACCTGATGAACTTCGGCCAGATGCTGCTCTGGCACGTCGTGCTCCTCCCCGTGGTCCTGGTCGCGCTCGTCGGCGTCCACGTGCTCCTGGTTCGAGTGCGGGGGGTCTCGCACCCGCTGCCCGACCGCCGGCCCCGGGGTCGCGCCGCGCGGCGTGCCGCAGCGATCGCCGACGCCGAGGCGTGGCAGGGTCCGACCCGTCCGTACGACATCCTGAAGGAAGCGAGCGCGGCAACGGCAATCGTGCTCGTGCTGGTCGTCGTGCTCGCTGCGTTGCTCTCGTCTCCCGACCTCCCGCCCGTCACCGTCCAGAGCTGGGCAAAGGTGGCACCGGCCGACTTCCTCGCCACCGCCGGATCGGAGCTCGCGGGGACGAGCGAGACGGCAACCTACGGCCCTCCGTACAACCACGGCAGCGCGTTCGTCCAGGGCATCGGGATCTCCTGGCAGGAGCTGGCGGGCGTCCGCATCCCCATCGATGCCGCCGACGCGTTCGTGCTCTCGCCGCTCGAGAAGGAGTCCGCAACCGACCCGAGCCTCGCTACAGCCCTGGCGCGCTACCGAGCCGCCCCTCCGGCCACGCAACACGCCTGGACCACTGCGTACCTGCGCGCCGCCACCCACGTCCGCTTCGTCGGTGGCGCGCCGGTGCTGCCCCCGGCTGCGGACGGCCCGGTCCCGACGCTGCTCGCGACGGAGCTGACCCTCGCGCGAAGCGGTGCCCTCGACACGGACCTCATCGCCGAGCGTGCCTTCTACGGGACCAACTACACCAAGCCCCTCCTGTTCATCGAGGACGGTGAGTACTTCGCCTCGCTCGCTGCGGCACAGCACCTCACGGGGACGCAGTGGGGCGTCATGAACGAGACCGGTAGCTACCCCGGTCAGCCCTGGCTCTGGCTCTACACGCTCTGGTACCAGATCCCGAGCTTCTCCTCCTCGGCCAACGTGGACCTGATCGCGATCTACCTGACCGGCGCCGCGACGCTGCTCCTGCTCGGGCTCCCCTTCATCCCCGGCCTGCGGGACATCCCGACGGCGGTCCCGGTCCACCGACTCGTCTGGCGGAGCTGGTACCGCCGAGGCGAGTCGGGCGCGGCCCCTGGGCCGGGCGGCGCCGGTCCGGACTCGGGAGGGCGCCCGGACACGGGTCTCGCCCGCCAGCTCCGCGCCGAGGCTGGGGGGAGCCCCGCTCCGGGACCCGAGGCGGTCAGTCGGACTGGACCATGAGCTCCCAGAGCTCTGGCGAGCCCGCCCCGACCGTCACCATCTGGCCGGCGCTGGCCGAGAACGTGTCAGCCCAGAGCGCGCCGTCGCAGCGAACCCGGAGCAGTTCGGTACCCACGGTCACCGTGGCGAACTGCCCGCGGACGCAGGCGAAGGTCACCTGGTAGGCGTGTGAGGTGGCAGGTAGGGGGAACGCGTCCGGGCCCTCCCCGGCGAGCGGCCCGAGCGCCAGACGGAGCGACGGCGCCGGCGTCGGGTACTCGAGCGGTCGCGCGGCGGTCGAGGGACAGTCCGGCGCCGCGTCGACGGGAAGGACGCCTGCGGCGAGGCTCTCACGCTCGGAGCGAACCGGGAGGTAGACAACCGTCACGCACTCCCCCAGATAGACCTGGCTGACCTGGGCCGGCGACGCGCCGAAACAGCGCCCGGCGCCCGTCGGCGTGCCGATGCAGAACCGGGACGCCATTGCCCGGACTGCGCCGGTCACGCTGCCCTGGTCGGCGGCAGGGCGATCGGTCAGCACCCGCGCAAGGGTCGCCACCCCGAGCGCCACGGCGACCACGGCCGTGACGGCTGCCAGGGTGCGGGTGGACACGACCCCACTGTGCCAGCTCCGCCCGGGTTGGTCCCTGCACCCGACCCGAGCGCCCGTCGCGCCTAGCGTTGTCGGCGGCCCAACTGCCCCGGGGGCATCGGCCAGAACGCGCATGGACGACGACCGAGCCCAGCCACCGAGCCGGACACCGATCCGGCCGAGATCGCCCGACCGGCGCGGTCGTGCCAACGCGCCCCGGGGTGGAGGGAGCGGCGTGCCGGGAGGCGGGAAACCAGGGGGCGCCGCCAGCGGGCGGGGCAGCTCGGGCGGGCGGGGCAGCTCGGGCGGGCGGGGCAGCTCGGGCGGGCGTGCGGGCGGGAGCGCATCGGCCAACCGCGCGAACGCACCCGGGCGGCGACGACGTGCCCGCGCCGCGAGACGTCGCGGGCTCGTCGTCGCCGGAGTGGTGGCACTCGTGATCGTCGGGACCGTGGCGGCTGGTCTTGCCGGGGCGGGGGTGCGCACGACCGGGACGCCAACCAGGTCGACCGTTCCCGTGACGACGGACGCTCCCACGACCCACCCCGTCCCGACCACCTCCCCGACACCCACCACGTCGACGACGTCGACGACCTTGCCGCCGAGCGCTCGGACCTACGCGATCGGCCAGGTCCGCTTCCGCTGGGTCGAGCCGGGCCGCGTCGTCTCGTACCCCTTCGCGCCAGACGGTGCGGCGACCGGACCCCGAGTCCTCCTCGCCCGCGTGCTGTACCCTGCGACGGGCCCCGCGACCTCAACCGCTGTGGTGAATGGTGCCCCGCCCGCCCGCTCGGACGGCCCCTTCCCCCTGGTGATCTTCGGGCCAGGCCTCGACCAGTTCGCCTCGGCCTACAGCGTCATCCTGGACGCGTGGGCACGCGCAGGCTTCGTCGTGGCTGCGCTCCGGTTCCCCGTGACGAACCCGACCGTGCCGGGACCGCCGAGCGAGAAGGAGCCCGACGACCTGCACAACCAGGCCGGCGACATGACCTTCGCCATCAAGACGTTGCTGGCGGACTCGGCGCAGGGCACCGGACCGCTGGCAGGACTCCTCGAGCCCAACGAGGTTGCGGTGACGGGCCAGTCCGACGGTGGGAACACGGCCATCGCGGCCTCGCGGCTCGCCGCCTACCAGGACCCCGCCGTGAAGGCGGCGATCATCCTCTCGGGCGCGAACTACGGCTTCGGGCCGCCCGGTGACGTGATGGGCCCCGGTGCCTTCGCCGCCTCGGGGCCCCCGCTCCTCGCGACCCAGGGCACGGCCGACCAGACCAATCCCCCGTCGTTCACCGACGACTACTTCATGTCCCTCCCGCCCCCGAAGTGGCTCCTCTGCCTCGACGGGGCACACCACCTCCCGCCCTACCAGCAGCAGAACAGCTGGTCGGCGGTCGTGCGGGCGGTCACCATCCACTTCCTCTACGCAGAGCTCTACCACGAGCCCGGACAGCTCGCGGCCATGACGGACGCCGGGAACGTCGCGGGTGTCGCCGGTTTCGCCTCGTCGTGCCCGAACACCTAGGCCCGTTTTCCGCACTCCCAGACGGTTACTTCTCGGGCCTCTCCGGCCACGGCAGAGCGATCCCGAGTAGCCCGAGGATGAGGCGCTGGGTGTTCGTCAGGCGGTCGAGGACGAGACCGGT
>JAJYGM010000044.1 GCA_021785095.1 Actinomycetes bacterium | reverse complement strand
TGGTTCGACGATCTGGATCCATCACACCCCCTGTCGCCGCAGACCCTACGACACAAGCCCTACCCGAGCAGCGACTTGGCGATGACGATCCGTTGGATCTGGTTGGTGCCCTCGTAGATCTGGGTGTTCGGTTCCGGGCGTCCAGCCGGTCGTCTCCAGTGCGCTGACCTGGGCCTATTCGGGACAGCGTGGTACTGGGTCCACCCAGTTCTGCCGAGTTGTAGGGATGAAGTAGGGATGAAAGCGGCGTCGGAACAAGCAACTTCCACCCTCAGCGCGTGACCTGAATCACTGCCTGCTCGGCGATACGCACCATGCGGATCGCGGCGGTGACCGCCGCCTTCGCTTCCGCTGCCAGGATCGGATTGGGGTCGTACTCCGCCCGGTTCTTCAGCGGCAGAAGTCGGCGGAGCTGAGCGGCAGCCTTCCGACCGTCGTCGCCACCGACCGTCTCCAAGTGAGCTGGAGACTGCGAATGCTCCCCCTTCCAGACCACCGCCGCTCTGGCCGCCGTGATGGCGTCGGCAGCACCGATACCGGCATGGACGGCGTTGCCGGACGCAGCCACACGGTTCCCGAGTTCGAGCGAGTCCTCAGCTGCCCGTAGGAATTCGCGGGCCTTGTCCAGATAGGCCCGGGCATCGGCAGCTGAGGCGGACCTCGTATGCGACTGGCGGCGGGCAGTCGTCATGACGCCTCGTGGAGTTCCGACGGAAGGGCACCGATCAGCACGACGGCCTCGGCAAGAATTGTTCGCCACGGCGCTCGCTCACGTCGGACCAGTCTCGGCAACTCCGCTGCGGTTGCTTCGACAAGATTGACAGGATTGCCGGCGATCCGGGCCGCCCGATCCGACCATTGACCGAGCGCCGCCGTCCACTGGTCGGGCTCGGCCTGGGCAGCAGAAGGCGGTACGACCAGGACGTCGACGTCGCTTCCCTCGTGTGCCTCGCCACGGGCGAACGAACCGAAGACCGCAAGACAGGTGGGGGCGGGTCGGATCTTCTTCGCTTCCCTCTTCAGCCGATCCAAGACCCCCTGACGCAGATCCACCAACTCGAGCACCGTCCGTGCCGCCTCGTTCTCGCGGATCAGGCGCACCAGGGCGGCGGCACCCGCCTCGCGACGCTCGACGAGCCCCAGTCGCACCAGTCGGTTGAGTACGGCGGTGGCCTGGTTGGCACTGACGCCCGCCAGCTCGGCGACCGACCGCATTGTCAGTTCGGCTTCGGTGCGGGCCAGTACGGCCAAGACACGGCCCTGCACGCCCGGAATCATCGCCTCCACCGGGTTGCCGTAGTCCATTGAGCAAGTATCGCATTTTTTCGCACATATGTGCGTTTTATTGTGATATTGCTCGACACACGTACCGACGCAGCCGCCCTTCGACTGCTCGATACGTAACATAGTTGTTACGCTGCCGTCGGAGGGGCCGAAGATGAATTCACGAACCGGGGCAGAGCGGTACATCGCCAAGCGCCTCCTGGACCCCGACTTCGCAGCTGCCTCCGACGATGCCCGCCGTCGCATCGACGACGTCGACCGGATCGTGCGCTCGATCGAAGCCCGGCGCATCGCGCTCGGTTTGAGCAAGGCCGAGCTCGCCCGCCGGGTCGGCGTCCGACCCGAGGCGGTCCGCCGGCTGCTCTCCGGGCACTATGCGAATCCGACCCTGACGACCGTGGTCTCGCTCGCCACAGCACTGGGCCTCGACATCGTGGCCGTACCGCTGGTGCCGATCACATAGGTGAGAGACCCTAGGCCGACCAGCTTCAACTTGCTCGTAGTCGTAATCAAGCACCACAGCAACCGCGCAGATGGCAGGGTCTTCCTGAACCCGCTGCGAGACACGCTCAAGTATCACTGACCATGCCTCCGGCGATCACGACTCGCCAAAGATCCGTCTTCGCCGATGTCGTTGCACCCAAGTCGCCCGACCGTGGCAAGGGCGCGCAGAAGTTCACGCATTAGCTGGCACCACGAGCGAGGGGACGTACTTACCCCCATCTCGCTCGTAGAGATGGAACTCAGTGTGGAGTGACGTAAGTCGGTGGCCGAGAAGCACCGCGAACTCCACTGGTGAAGCACAGAAGATATGGACACGAGCGGGTCGGATCTCGAAGACAGCATCTCGGACGGCCACAGCGACACCCGATGCTATGGCTGAAATGTCCGCTGGCAATAGGTCGGATCGAAGACCTTGACGCCAGACACAGAGCCGGTTGGTAACGGGGTCGCCAAGACCCATCAAGACGGTCGCGGCGAGGTCGCTTACGCCGACGTCAAGGAGGTCGATCTCGACGGCGAGGTCCCCGGTCCGTCCCCCCTTGTCCAGGGCGGTCCGCAGCTCTCCATGGCTGGCTTGTTCGCTTGGACTGGTTCTACCGTGACGACCCGCAATCGTTGGACACCAGCCCGCTGCTTGGTTGAACACGCGACCGAACGCGATAGCGGCGCTGAGGTGGGCTCGGATGGTCACGTCGAGCTGTCGCCGGTGGGTCCAGCGCGCCAAAACGCTCTGAAGGTCCCGTAGGCCAGCTAGATAGCGGATCCAGGCTGACGGGTCTCCTGGCCGGTTGTTCTGACCGCCGAGCAGGTTCGTGCCATCGATCGACAAGAAGGCGGGTGGCTGGCCTTCACCTCGAGTCGCGACCACCATCTCGATCGGATCTGTTGCCGCCGCTTGGTCGCCCCCGGGGCCCAGGAGTGCCGAGAGGAGGCAGCGCCCGACCGTTGCGGCCTCGGATTCGGTGATTGATGTCGTCGTCTGGTCAAGAGCGACTGGCGTCCAGAGACTTGAAATGTCCTTTCCGGTCGCCCTGCGCACCCGTTCTGGTGCTTCACTCCTGGGGTCTCCGAGGCCATGGGTGAGCGGCATCATCACCGGACGTCGCTTCTCTTCTTGGGCCGGCGAGCGGGCTAGTCGGTCCATTGCCGGGTTGAATTCGGCGTCGATCGCTGGCCGTGGAGATTCCGGTGGGGCCCCTTCGTAAAGTGAGTTCGGGGTGAGGTAGGCGACGAAGCCATCGCAGTTCGCGACTGCCTCGTCCATGTTGGCGCCGATGCGAGTGCCCGTGGGAAAGCTGCAGCGGTCGTGGTGGACAATGAGGCCGCGCAGCGCGAGTTCTTCGTGTAGTAGCTCAGCGGGATCTGCGTCAGCCCATTGGTAACTGATCATGGCCGAGAGCGGCTGTGCCATCTACAGGTCCTCGGCCATGAATGGCGGCGTCGGTTCAAGCGACGTCGCCACGTCGAGAAGGACATTGCCGTCCAGTCGGCGGTCGGGGTAGGCGGCGAGGACGGCGGCCGGCACGAGTCGCTGATAGAGGTCGGAGTAGGTGCACCCATAGGGGCGTCCGTCTACTGGACCGGTCGCCTTCACCAGGGCGCGGAGTTCATTGCTTCGGAGTTCGACACCGCGGAGAAGATCCGTCAGCGCGGTCTCTCGCTGGAGGTCGTTGGGGCGCTCGAATCGGAAGGTAGCGGCTGCCCTCCGACGAACGGCTGGGTCTATGGCACCGAGCCGGTTGGTTGCGAGTACTACGACGGCGGGGAGTTGCTTCTCGGTCAGGCTGTTGATGCCGCGGATCAGCGCGTTCACCCCAGCACGATCTTCGTGATGCATCTGCGTTGCTTCGCGAGATTGTGCGAGAGCATCGGCTTCGTCGATAAGGAGGATGACGGCGGAGGTGTGCTTGCCGTCGCGACCTCGGGGTGCGGCGGCTATGCGGCGGACTTCGTCGAAGGCCGTCGCGAGGAGCTGGGTCATTTCGCCGACCGCGCCGCTGCCTCGCGATGCCAAGCTGAGCCGGTAGAGGTAGATCGGAACGCCGATGGAGCGGGCCACTTGGTCACCGAACGACTCAGCCAAGGCGGTCTTGCCCGTGCCTACGTCGCCCGCGAAGAGGAACACCGGGTGGCGGTCGGCGAAGGCGTCACAGGCCGGGATGCGGGCTTGGTGGAAGCGTTGGCTCCACTGGTCGAGGGACGACGGATGAAGTAGAAGCTGTGCTTCCTTGCTCAGTCGCTCCTTGATCTCGTCTAGGCCGACGAGGCTTGCGTAGCGGGCGCTGGCCGACGCGTCGGGAAGTTCAATCACGGCCTCGAACAGGTCCGGCGTGTTGTTCATAGTGGCTTGAAGACCGACCGGGCGACGCCCTGCCCGGCGGATGAGTAGGTCCGGTCCCCGCTCCACGTGCCGTTCACGAATCCGGCCTCCCGTCCTGCACTGCGCTGTATGGGCAGGGCGGCTTTGACTCGGTCTCGTTCGGCATCGTTGAGGGCAAAGAATGGTGCGGTGTAGGTGAGATAGGACCAGAAGCTCGTGCCGCTGAGATCGACGCCGGGAGGGATGCGGCCCGAGTGGTCATCGTCTAGTTCTCCGTTTCTCGCGATGTAGCGCAGAAGAAGTACCCACTGAGCGCCTCGCTGTAGATCTTGGTGTCGAAAGCCGTAATCGACTCGTTCGAGGTATCCGTCTCGGAGAAGCAGGGCTGCCTCTTCGGCATACGCGTCGATCTGCTCGTCGTCCGGCCGTCCGTAGAACAGTTGTACTTGACGAAGGTCGGCGGCCACCTTGCTGGTCACGTATCGCGCGTGCGTGATGGTGAAGGTTCTGCTCGTCGTGAAGGTGCTCGACATCTCACTCCCCTCTGAAGGTCGGCCCGAGGACCCGTTGCCAGCATTCGACGGCGTAGCCCTTGGTCGTTCCGTACCTGGCGGCGGTTATGGCATCCAGCGCGTCGGCGGCGGCGTCAAGAAGGAGATCCCTGTCCGCTTCGGTGTAGGTCTTGCAGACGTTGTTGGCTGGATTTACCGGGTCGATAGCTCGGATGGGGTCATTGGATGCCGGTATGCCCGTGAGGTCGTAGTAGTCATCGAAGGCCACCTGCTCGGCGAGGCCCGTACGAACCATCCATGCGAACACTGCCTCGATGGCCGTCGGGTAGTCCGAGAGCGATAGTCCATTGGCGGCCAGGTGTGCGACGACGAGCTCAAGGAGGAAGGACTTGCATCTGAAGTCGTCACCTCGCGCCCGCTTCTGTTCTCTCGCCCAGAACTTGAGGAAACGGATGAGCTGCGCGTAGTCCTTTCCGTAGCGCTGCTTGCGACTGCGGATGAACTCAAGGTGCAGCCGGACAGACGTTTCAACTCGATCGCCGCTCTTGGTGATGAGGTCTCCTCGCTCGTCGGGGAGCCCGGCGTAGACGACAGGAGCGACATCTACGTCGAGGCCTGATCCGTGGAAGTGCACTTTGACCGAGTGCGCCTGCTCTTCGAAGTCCTCCGGGTCCTTGGTGGATCCATAGGCAGTACGTAGGATGGCGGCGAGTTCTGCGATTAGCTTGTGCTCCTCGCCTGCCGGCACTTGGCTCGCGTCGAGATAGGCGGCGACGTCCATGTCGGAGATCGTCTTCAAGGCAGTGCCCTTGGCCATGCTTCCCGAGTGCAGCGTCTTGATCAACTTGTAGTGGTCGTGGGCTTCGATTACTCGCTCCAGGTGGTCGCGTAACCGCTGCACTTGGTCGCGGTGTTTGTCGACCTCGGTCTTTGGGAGGTTGACTCTGTTCTCCGCGAAGGAGCGCAGCGTTACGTGGTTCACAATGGGGGCCGTGCCGGTCGTACTCATCTGGCATCCCTCTTGCCTTCGGCGTCGAGTTCGGTCTTGACTTGCTCGATGTAGTCGTCGACGTTGGCAGGGCTATCTGAGGTTCCGGCTGCGGGGGCGAGCTCACCGGTCCATCCGGCTTCGAGAGAGCGGCGCAGAGAATGAAGCGCGGTTCCTCGGTCGACCGGGAGGGCTCGGATCCATGCGGCCACGGTCTTGACAGGGAGGTGAAGGTTTACTTCCCTATCGCCGGTTTCCAACTGCTGGATTGCCTTCTCCGGCAAGTGGACCTCGGCTGCGACGTCGGCCAGGGACTTGGACGTCTGCTCCCGCACGGTACGCAGCAGCACCGGGAGTAGGCCGCTCAGCTTCCGGCGCTCGGCCAGGGCTCGGCCTGCAACTTCGAGCATGCGCGCCCGAGCTTCGGGTCGGGGTTCTTGAGGCTGGACTATCAGGTCGACGGCGGCCGACACGACGGCCGAGGAGGTCAACGGGGTCTTCCCGAGGAATTCATCTCCCCACCGCTCATTGTCCGTCGGCTCTTCGGACAGGTCGCGGGCGTCGTTCTCTGCCTCGATGCTCTGGCGCAGGCCTTCCAGGAGAGAGGCGGGATCTTCGGCGCCGGCGGTCTCGTCGTAGTTGGTCATTGGTTCCCTCCTTCCAGGTAGCGATTTAGGTCAGGGTCTTGTTTGGCTCGGTTGCGAAGTCGTTCGAGGGCTCGCTCTAGCCGCTTCCGGCAGGCTGGCTCCGAGACGCCCAGCTGTTCTGCGATCTGGGCGTGGAGCAGGCTCTCTTCGTAGCGGAGGCGCAGGATCAGCTGGTCGGCCTCGGGTGCAGTGAACACGAGTGCGGCCAGGGCGCCCGCTGCCGGGTTTCCGCGCTCCTCCTCATCGCCGTCTTCGGGGACGGCGACGTCCGCTATCTCCTCGTCGAATTGCATGGGCGGCCCACCGGGCTGGCGGCGCCGCACGTCGGCGACGGCGTGGCGGACGAAGGACCTCACCCATCCCGGGAAGGTCCCTTTGCTCGGGTCGTAGCGGTCGATCTTCCGGATGGCGGTCTCTATCGCGTGCTCGACCGCTCGCTCTCGATCGACTAGCGCAAAGTCGCCCGCAATGAGGTCTGCGTACCCCAGCAGTCGGGGCGCGAGGACACTGACAAGCACGGGTCCGGCGGTATCGTCACCTCTCTTCAGCTGTTCGATCAGCTGCGCTACGTCCATCTCGCCTCCTAACCATCTACGCCCGGGCGTGACAGGCACCGCCCGCGATGAATCAGGCCAGGTCGCGAGGCTGCGCGATGCTGATCGTCGGGTCAGCCGGATCGAGCGGTTCCCTGGCGGCGTGGGCGTCGTCGTCAGGCAACCAGCCCCACAAGGCGCCCGGGATCCGCCAGCCGAGCACGTGGAGATCGCGGACGTGATCGGTGGCGTCGATCACCGCTTCGGCCATAACACAGGGCTCCCCTGCGTCGCGCAAGGCGCGATCGGTGAGCTCGACCACCCAGACGAACCGGGAGAGCTGCATCCGTTGGTAGGCGGCCGCCACGTCGTCGGGGTAGTGACGGTCGCGGAGGGTCCGTTTGAACTCGTTCGAGAGCACGACGGTGGACCGGAAGGAGAGTGGACGCTCTGGATCCTCGAGGCGGCGGAGCAGCTGGCTCGCCGCTTCGGTCGGGGTGCGGTCGAGTTCGTCTCGGATGCGGGCGGACCCGATCGCTTCGGCGTTCTCACCAGGCAGATAGACCTTGGGCGGCAGCGGAACGACGGCGTACTCCCACGGGCCGTGCTCGTCCAGCTTCCAGTCGACGACCCGGTAGGGGCCGATCTCGTCGTCCTGTCGGACGAAGTGGAGCAACTCGTTGTCGTCGTTGTCGCGGCTGCGCCCGTAGCCGACCAGCACGAAAGCATGGGACCTGGTGGCGATGGTCACCGGTATGCCGGAGTTCAGGTAGCGGCAGAGAACCCGCGGAACGCTCTCACCTCGTGCCAGGTGGCGCAGTGGGTAGACGAGCGGCGGGAGTCCGATCGATCGCGCCGCATCGGCCATTTGCCCGATAGTCAGCCCTGGCGAGGGCACCTGGCGGCCGACCTCGAGCTCGTCGGCGACGGCTGCGGCGATGTCACCCGGCAGTATCCGCGGCCCGCCGAACCGGAGATGGTGGTAGTAGGCCGTCACCCACGTGGTGGCCTGTGCGCACCGGCTCAGCTGGGCGTCCTGGGCGACGAACGGGGCGCCGACGATGTCGAGGTCCGTCCCGAAGAGGTTCACCCTGTCCCTGGCTTGGCAGGTCAGTTCCCTGGCTGTGGTGGGGGGCAACATGGTGCGCCCCACCGGCGCCGCCGGTACGGGGCGCAGCACGCTATAGCCGAGATAGGTCAGGCCTTCGAATCGGGCGGGACGATCGGGATCGAGGAAGAGAGGGTCGGGCGACTCGGCGAAGAAGTGGAGTCGGTGGGTGATCGACGGGTAGCGGCGGAACGTGGTGGCATAGAACTCGCGGTGCTCGTTTCGCCAGTCGGGGTCGAGGTAGCGATACTCGACGACCGCGGTCCTGGCGCCCACCGACAGCGCCTGGGCGATCACGGCCTGAAGGACTCTGGGGCGAGCGCCGCCGTAGGTGTCGAGGAGCCACGGCACAGCTCGCTCGTCCACGAGATTGACGACTCGGGCGACGCTTCCGTCACGCGACCACTCTTCGAGCGTTAGCGTGGCGGCGATCCTCCGAGATGCACGGAGCGGCTCTCAACCTCCCCACGAGTCCTGACAGCGTCAAATTCGTCGAGACGGTTCCGTAGCTGTTCAGCCGTGACGGCATCGAACTCTGCTCCAGCTCCAGAAGGCACACGCCGCATCCCGGTCCCGATGATCGGGGCAAACTCGTCAGTCTGGTCGTCTGGGCTGGCAGTCTCCCTTGGCCTCGACACCGGCGCACCCCCTGTCGTCGCTGCCCGCAGCGTAGCCCGGCGGCCGTGTCGACCAGCCCCGATTCCTCAATGCGGTTGCCTCCATGTCCTCACTCCCTGTGATCATGAGAGCGGTCCTCCCTTCCGGAGCATCGGTTCGTCACCAACAGCTTCGGAAGGGAGGCCACCCTCGCTGGCGGATAGTCGATCCACCTCGTCCCAGGGTGGGGAATTTCAATGAGCAGATCTGGGGAGTCATGCGTGAGCGTCATCAAGGGCCGGTGGAAGGGCTTCGGCCACGGCCGCCAGCACCACCAGGATCTCCGCCGCCACCGCATCGCTCACGGAACTCATGCGCAGGGACCGACCGGTCCGGATCATCGGCGAGGTGGCGTTGGAGAAGTGGATCAGCCAAGGGGACGGCGACGACTTTGTGGGCCTGGCCGCGGTCCTGCTCAGCGGTCCCGCTCGTCGTCCTGACGGGCTCGCCGGTACACCTTCTCCGCATACCAGTCGACCAGCACCTGCTTGAACTCCTCGTCGTCGAAGAACCGCCTGGCGATGTCCTCGTTGTCCATGACCCGTTTGGCCACGGTGTCGACGAACGACCGGTCGAACACCAAGCGGAAGTTCTCCACCGAGTTGTTGCGGGCCTGGGCGGTGAGGTCGGGGTCGGCCAGCCAGTCCCCTTCGATCTGGTCGAAGAACAGCTGGTCCCGCTCGTTGAGGTCGAGCCCGAACCGCTCGTTGAGCTCGTCGATGATCTGGGAGAGCGCCTCGGTCTCGTGGTTCTGCCGGCTCCCCCGCCCCTCGCCGAAGACGGTGCTGACCTCGCCGTCGTCACTGTCAAGGGACAGCGATCCCTCGAAGGTGATCTCGCTCCGGAGGTGGGAGAGCTCGACCTCCGAACCCAGGTCCAGCTTCTCGATGGTCCCCTGGTCCCGGGGCGGGTTCCATCCATCGTCGCAACACCCGAGGTGTTCGGAGGTTGCGATGGCAGGACGTGGAAGACCCGGTGTGGAGCCACAAGTGGAGAAGCGCCACGAGTTCGCTCGGCTGATCAGAGCCGGCGTGTCGGTCTCCGAAGCCGCTCGACGGGTCGGCATCAATCGTAAGACCGGCATGCGCTGGCGTCACGGGCGGACCATCACCACTCCGCGGGGCGTCGTCCACCATTATCCGAGCGTGCTAGCCGACCCGAAGCCAGATATCTCGCCGCGCTACCTCTCCCAAGACGAACGGATCCGGATCGGTGACCTCGCTGCTCACGGGGCGGGGGTGCGTGAGATCGCGAGAGACATCGGTCGCAGCCCGGCGACCGTCTCTCGTGAGCTGCGGCGCAACAGCGACCCGAACGACGGACGCTACCGATCCTTCGCTGCCCAGCACCTGGCCACGTTGCGCCGGGCACGCCCCGGGCGAGGCAGGATCGTGAACGACGAGGCGTTACGCAGCTTCGTGGCCGAGAGGCTGAAGAGACGGTGGAGCCCCGCCCAGATCGCCCACGCACTGAAAGAGGAGTTCGCAGACGAACCCGAGCGACACCTCGTGCCAGAGACGATCTACCAGGCCTGCTACCGGCCCGAGCTCGGTGGTCTCGCTCGTGAGCTGCCGAAGGCGCTTCGCACCGGCAGGAAGCGGCGCAGGCCAAAGAGGCGCCCGGAGGAACGCCGTCCACAAAAGCTCGTCTCCATGACGATGATCGCGGAGCGTCCCGCCGAAGCCGCCGACCGCAGCGTTCCCGGGCATTGGGAGGGTGACCTCATCACCGGGAAGATGAACCGTTCGGCGATCGGGACGCTCGTCGAGCGCCGCTCGCGCTTCACGATCCTGTTGCACCTGCCAGGCCGGCACACAGCTGAGGCGGTCCGCGACGCGCTCATCGACGCGTTCTGTCCGCTTCCTCCTGGCCAGCGCCGCTCGCTCACCTGGGATCAGGGAAGCGAGCTGGCTCTGCACGCGGAGATCGCGTGTGCCTTGGATATGCCGGTCTTCTTCTGCGACCCGCACTCGCCCTGGCAGCGACCAACCAACGAGAACACCAATGGACTGCTCCGCGACTACTTCGCGAAGTCGACCGACCTGCACCTCTACACCCCGACCGACCTCCGTTTCGCGGCAGCCGAGCTGAACGACCGCCCACGGGCGGTCCTCGGATGGCGCACCCCCGCCCAGGTGCTCGCCGATCTCATGACCAACTGAGAAGGAACGGCCGGGGGGTGATGGGATGATGGGGATGTGGCGAAGCGCAGACAACCACAAGACGGGCGAACCTGGTCGAGCGCGCGGGTGCACTTCGAGCCCGGTATCGGTGCAGAGGTGCTCTCCCGGCTCGCCCCCCTCCTTGCCGACGAGGGGATCGACCTCGACGATCTCGACAGCTTCGATCCGCAGAGCCTTCAGGAGGCACTGAACCGGGTCTCAGAGCGAGCGAACCTGGTGGCGTTCACCCCCTTCGGGCGAGCCCGTGCTCTGGCGGCCTGCGCGCTACGAGAGGCTGTCGACGCTCGAGCGAGTGGTTACGACGCAGGTGTCCGTGACGTGCTCGCCCGTCTCGTGCCCGAGTCCCCCGACGCCAAGGAGGCGACCGTCGCCTCCTGCATCGGGATCTCCCTCGGCCTCCTCGACGACTGGCTCACAGAGGAGCGCGCCGAGGCGCCGCCACGTGTGCGTGAGCGCGTCCATCGCTGCGCTCGAGCGCAACGCGAACAGGCGGCTCACGAGGTTCTCGTCCTCGCACGACAGGGCGCAGCACTGTCCTCTCTCGGGCAGCTGATCGCGAACCACGACGGTGACGGTCTCCTCTCCGGCTGTGTCGTCGCGCTGTGCAATGTCGCACGCGCCTGGTCGATCGAGTCAGACGAGAGCGTTGCACGCGTCCTGTTCGAGCAGGTCCGCTGATCTCGTCTACGCTGCCATCGTTTGGCCGCGTGTTGCGACGATCACTAGAAACCGCCCGGAGCACCGCGGCCAGTGACCGACAGTACCGGTAGTCACGCTCGAGCTTGGAGTCCCCGAAGGCCACGATCTGCGAGAGGAACGAGTAGGTGCGGACGAACTTGTCGAGGGCGTCCTTGAAGCCGAGACGGTCCTCCTCGTCCATCGCCGTGAACCGCTCCACCGCGGGGTCGAGGGAGGCGTAGACGAGGCCGTGGTCCTTGGCGCCGGCGAACGAGACGAGGAGCTCGACGGTCGCCTCGATCTCCTCGATCCTCAGCACGTCGTACTGGTCGAGCCGCTGTCGGGTGTCCCACAGCAGGTTCGGATCGGTCGGCGGTGCCACGGTTCGCCCGTAGTACGGCTCGAAGGCCTTGGTGATGTCCTCGGCGTCGTTGCGGAAGTCGAGGACGAAGGTGGAGTCCTTCAGGGGGTGGATGCGGTTGAGGCGCGACAGGGTCTGGACGGCATTGAGCCCGGTGAGCACCTTGTCGACGTACATGGTGTGGAGGAGCGGCTGGTCGAACCCGGTCTGGAACTTCTCGGCCACGATCAGCACCTGGTAGCCGTCGCCGGCGAACTCCTCGGCCGTCTGCGACTCCGGCAGCCCGTTCATCTGGGTCTCGGTGTAGGTGAAGTCCTTCTCGTCGACGACCTTCCCGGAGAAGGCCACCAGGGTCGCAACGTCGGCGTAGTTCATCTTGGCGAGGTAAGCGTCGATGGCCTGCTTGTAGCGGACGGCGTGGAGGCGGGAGGACGTGACGACCATCGCCTTCGCCTTGCCGCCGATCTTGGAAGCGGTGTGCTGCCGGAAGTGCTCGACGATGATCTGGGCCTTCTGGGACAGGTTGTGGGGGTGGAGGGAGACGAACTGGGCGATGGCCCGGCGTGCCTTCGGGGCCTCGTAGGCGGGGTCGTCGGCGACCGTCTTCTCGATCCGCCAGAGGGTCTGGTAGGTGGTGTAGTTGGCCAGGACGTCGAGGATGAACCCCTCCTCGATGGCCTGGCGCATGGAGTAGAGGTGGAACGGCTCGTACCTCCCCTTCTCCCCGGCCTCCGGATGCCAGGTGCCGAACATCTCCAGGGTCTTGGCCTTCGGGGTGGCGGTGAAGGCGAGAAAGGACAGGTTCGCCTGCTTGCCCCGGGCCCCGACCGCCTTGGCCAGGGCCTCCTCCACCGGGTCGATGGCCTCGGCGATGAACCCGGCGTCCTCGGCCTCGGCGACGGTGAGCTCCTGCTGGTCGGTGGTTCCGAGGGCCAGGCGGAGGTCCTTCGCCGCCTCGCCGGTCTGGGAGGAGTGGGCCTCATCCACGATCACGGCGTAGCGGCGGTCGGGGAGGGCGCTCACCTTGTCGAGGACGAAGGGGAACTTCTGCAGGGTGGTGATGATGATCCGGGCCTGCTCGCCGGTGAGGGCCTCTGCGAGCTGGGCCGAGTCCTTGTTGATCTTCACCACCACGCCGCGGGCGTGCTCAAACTGGTAGATCGTCTCTTGGAGCTGGCGGTCGAGGACGACCCGGTCGGTGATCACGATGACCTTGTCGAAGACCTTCGTGTCGGCGGCGTCGTGGAGGTTGGAGAGGCGGTGGGCGGACCAGGCGATGGTGTTCGACTTGCCCGAGCCGGCCGAGTGCTCGATGAGGTAGCTGCGGCCGGCGCCGTTGGCCTTCGCGTCGGCCTCGAGCTTCAGCACGGCGTCCCACTGGTGGTAGCGGGGGAAGACGATCACCTCGCCGGCCTTCTTGGTGGCAGCCGAGCCCTGGGTCGGCCGCTCGACGTGGACGAACCGGCCGAGGAGGTCCATCCAGGCGTCCCGCTCCCACACCCGCTCCCACAGATAGGAGGTGCGGTGCCCGTCGGGATTGGGCGGGTTGCCCCGACCGCCATCGTGGCCGAGGTTGAAGGGGAGGAATCGGGTGCTCTGGCCGGCCAGCTTGGTGGTCATCGCCACGGTCTCGGGGTCGACGGCGAAGTGGACCAGTGCCCGGCGGGCGAGGGTGACATTCGACGGGTCGCGGTCGGACCGGTACTGGACGATGGCGTGTTCGACGGTCTGGTTCGTGAGCGGGTTCTTCAGCTCGGCGGTGGCCGTGGGGATCCCGTTGACCAACAGGGCCAGATCGAGGGTCTTGTGGGTCCCGGCCTCGTAGGCGAGCTGACGGGTGACGGTGACCCGGTTGGCGGCGTAGCGGGCGGTGAGCGCCTCGGTGAGGCCGTGCGCTGGTTTGAAGTGGGCGAGCCGGAGCGTGACACCCAGATCGACGACCCCGTGGCGAAGGACGTCGACCGTGCCCCGGTTGTCGAGCTCGGCCGCAAGGCGCTTGGCGAAGCCCTTCTGGGCGGCGTCCGGATCGTTGCCGTAGCGGCCGAGGAGCGACTCCCACTCGTGAATCTGGGTGGCGCCGATGAAGGCGAACAGCTCGGCGGTGTCGAGACCGAGGATCGGGTCGAAGTCAGAGGGGACCGACTTCAGGTAGCCGCCGTCGCCGAGGAGTGAGGATTCGATCGCGTCCTCGAAGGCGAGCTCGGTGAGCTTCATGCTGCGACGCCGGGAACGGGGAGTTCGCCGGTGACGGCGGCGGTGACTAGGGCCTGGCGGTGCTCGGCGAGGAGGTCGATCTGATTTTCAACTCGCCCTCGCGTTTGGCTGATCAGGTTCAGCTTCTCCATCGTCGCATCGACAATCAATATCTGGTCTCGTATCGGTGGCAATGGAATGCGAAAGCTCGCGATCTTCGTTGTACTTGTACTGGCGATGCCGGTCGTCTTGCTCGCGGTCATCTCGAAGTACGCGCGAGCGTAGGGGGTGCGCGTCATGAGCGCTAGGTACTCGGGGAGGAGATCCTTGGACGTCCTGACGGCGAAAATGTGGTTTTGATGAAGGCACGGAGTGATCTCACCGGGCCACACTGTTCCCCTGCCTAGCTTGTCGGCGTCGCCGCCTTCCGTCATCAGGACGTCGCCGGGACGGAGGGAGCATCGTCGTGCCAAGTCGATCGGAACAGTCACCTCCTTCAGTACATCTAGATCAAGTCGACCATCTTGGACGTTGGCCACGCGCAGATACGGCGCGGTGACAGCCTTAGCCCCACTTTCTCTACCCTGATCGAGGGTCAACCCAGTCTGAATCAGCGACACGCTCCCGAGTCGCGGGCATGAAACGCCCTCAATCCCCATTGGCCTACCATCGCTGCCATAGATGATCGCTCCCGGGTTGGAATCAGCAATGACGGACTGCGAGCGCTCCTCCAACAACTCCACCATCCGCCGCTTCTTCTCGATGAGGGCGTCGATGCGGGCGGTCTCGGCGTCGAGGTAGTCGGCGATGGAGCGCTGGATGGCAAGTGGTGGGAGTGGCAGCCGCTGCGCATAGGCTCTCTCTCGGCTGAGTCCGGGGACACCGACGTCTTCACTCAGCGCATCCAGACCCAGGGTACCCATCGCGTAGTAGAGCCACTTCAGATCAGCCGACGATTGAGATCCGTCTACGAAGTAGGTCGTGTCGATGGCGAAGACGGGGGTCTCGGAGAACTGGATCTTGCCGAAGGAGCCCTTGCGGCCGACCACCAGCACGGGCCCGCTCGTGTTCGATGCACGATGCACTCCGACCGGTCCATTGGACCCGTACACGGGGACTTCACCTTCCTCACGTACGTCGTCTGACAGTGACTCGCCGTATGCGAAGTGAGTGATCCGACGAAGTTGCGGCTGAGGCCACGACATCACTCCGTCACCTCACGCAGCAACTCTCGGATCTCCGCCTCCAAGGCCTTGATCTCCGCGTCGATCTCCGCCAATGGCCTCGGTGGTACGTACTTGTAGAAGTGCCGGGTCAGCGGGATCTCGTACCCGATCTTGGTCTTGTCGAAGTCCACCCAGGCGTCCTCGACGAAGGGGAGCACCTCGGCGGCCATGTAGTCGCCGATCGCCGCCCGGTACTCGGGCGATGCCAGGCGCTCCGAGGGGTCGGCCGCCCAGGTGACCGGTACCGCGGGCAGCAGCACGTTCTCGTTGTCCCGAAGATCCGGGTCCGGTTCGGGCTCCCCCTTCCGGTTGGTCATCACCGGGGCGTCGGGGTCGGTCACCGAAATGGCATCCCACACGGCCTTCTCGATGGCCTTGGGCAACGTGCCCAGCTTGCCGGCCATCGCCTTCCGGTCGTTCGACTCCGTACCCACGAGGCCGGACACTGTGGCCTCGACCGTCCTCTGGTCGTCCTCCGACAGCTTCTCCCAGGCCTTCGACCCGGTGATCAGATCCAGGGTCTCGGATGTGATCTCCCAGCGCAGGCGCAGGGGGCGTTCGACGGTGATCCGCTGGAAGCCAAACGCCTCGTTGGGGAAGATCTTCACCTCCTCCCCCTCGGTGAACTCCCCGTAGAGCCGGGTGACCTGCTCGATCTGTTCGTCGCTGAGCTCCTTCCGCTTGTCCCCCAGCGACTTCCGCATCTTCACGAAGTACTGGCGGGCGTCGATGAGCTGCACCTTCCCCCGCCGCTCCGGCACCTTCCGGTTGGTCACGATCCAGAAGTAGGTCGAGATGCCGGTGTTGTAGAAGAGCTGGTCCGGAAGGGCGACCACCGCCTCCAACCAGTCGTTCTCGATGATCCACCGCCGGATCTCGGACTCCCCTGATCCGGCCGCCCCGGTGAAGAGCGGCGACCCGTTGAAGACGATGGCGATCCGGCTGCCGCCGTCCTCGGGGGCCTTCATCTTGGAGATCATGTGCTGGAGGAAGAGGAAGCTGCCGTCGTTGATCCGCGGGAGCCCCGCCCCGAACCGTCCGGCGAACCCCAGCTTGTCGTGTTCGGCCTCGACCTCGTCCTTCACCTTCTTCCACTCGACGCCGAAGGGAGGATTGGCCAGCATGTAGTCGAACGTCCGCCCGGCGTGCCCGTCCTCGCTGAACGAGTTCCCCTGGACGATGTGGGAGGCGTCCTGGCCCTTCAGCATCATGTCGGAGCGGCAGATGGCGTAGGTCTCGTCGTTCAGCTCCTGGCCGAACACCTCCAACTGGGCGGCCGAGTTGAGGGACCGGAGGTGGTCCTCGGCCACCGACAGCATCCCGCCGGTGCCACATGCCGGGTCGAAGAGCGTACGGACCACCCCGGGCCCGGTCAGCATCTCGTCGTCCTCGACGAACAGCAGGTTCACCATGAGGCGGATGACTTCGCGCGGGGTGAAGTGCTCGCCAGCCGTCTCGTTGGAGAGCTCCGAGAACCGGCGGATCAGCTCCTCGTAGAGGTAGCCCATCTCGATGTTGGAGACCGCTTCGGGGTGGAGATCGATGTCGGCGAACTTGGACAGGACGAGGTAGAGCAGGTTGTCCCGGGCCAGACGGGTGATCTGCACGTCGAAGTCGAACTTGTCGATGACGTCGCGTGCCCCCTGACTGAACCCGGCGATGTAGGCGCGGAGGTTGCCTGCTACTTGGGCCGGGTCGTCGAGGAGACGACGGAAGTCGAGGCGCGACGTGTTGAAGAACCGCTGTCCGGCCACGCTCTCCAGGATGGGGTCGACGTTCTCCACCTTCCCCTTCAGCGAGGCGTACCTGTCGAGGACCGCCGCCTTCGTGGGCTCGAGCACGCAGTCGAGGCGGCGGATGACCGTCAGCGGCAGGATGACCTTTCCGTAGTCGGACTGCTTGTAGTCGCCGCGGAGGAGATCGGCGACCGACCAGATGAAGGCCGCGT
This sequence comes from Actinomycetes bacterium, assembly GCA_021785095.1. Next base: position 3,766 of record JAJYGM010000044.1, on the reverse strand, counting down.
GGTTCTTCGTCGTGGATTCAGCCATCCAGAGTGCCCTTGTCGAGTGCGTGAGCGGGCTCCTGCCGCCTTACCGGTGGAAGAGTAGTGGCAGCCAGCGGCCTTCCCACGGTCCTTTCCGGATCCGGGAACGTCACCCTCCGATCGACGGACGTCACCCCGACGTCGACACCCACCGTTGTCCGTCCACAGCCGTGGCGGGTGTCATCGGTGCCGTCGTGTCAACGGAGCCGGTCCCGCCGGGCATCGAACCCGGCGTGACCGCCGGGGAAGGACACAAGGTTCTGCTTCGCCAGAGCGGTACGGAACTCCCACACACGTGCACCGCCGATGCAGTCGCCCTGCGGGCGAGCTCCGCCCCGGTCACGGGACGAGCGTCGCAGCGGACGAGGGTGACGCTTGCGGATCGATGATGCACAGGTGTGGAAGGTTGCGTCCAGGTCCGGCAGAGCCGATTGGTGGCCACGGTCGTGGTCGGAGCGGGCTCGATGCCCGCCCGGTCACGATGCCGGCCGGAGTCGTTCCGGCGGCCGGCACGGGTTCACCGCACCGGATGGCCTCCGGGCTTGGGTCCGCGCGATCGGTGGCGGGCGACTAAGGCGGACTGCCCCGTCTCGTCGGCCTCGGTCGGTCCTGCCGCGGGACTTTCAACCAGGGTGACGCCCGGGGTGACGTCGGCGCGGACGATGTCTTCGACCAGCCCCTTCGAAGACAGGAGATCGACCATGGCCACGACACGTCCCGGAGCCAGGAGGACCACATCCCCGACAGCGACCATCCATCCGATCACTGCAGGCCAGATAGCCGGCAGGAGCCCGTCGCGGCCGCCCGAGACCGGGGCCGAGCAATGCGTAGGAGACAGCACCGGGGACACGGCGGCGATCGACCGGCCCCTGGTGCTGTCGGTCGAGGACGCCGCCTACCTCCTGCACATCTCCAGGGGCCTCGCGTACGAGCTGGTGGCCCGGGGCGAGCTCCCCGCCATCCGGCTCGGCCGGAGGATCGTCATCCCACGGATCGCGTTGGAGGAGCTGCTCGGAAAAGCTATTCGTTGAGCGCTCCCTCGATGTCATCGATGATGCTTCGGACGACGGCGCTGGGCGACAGGCGTGTCACCTCGCCGGAGGCCCGGCGGACGATCCACCGGTCGACGTTCGGCAATTCCAGGGTGAGCTCGGCTCCACCAGGTGAACGGTGGTCGTCGCGTGCCCACTTCCGATAACCGGTCGGATCGGGCACCGACCAGAAGACGGTAGGGCCTGGTCCGATGCCGGCCGCGCCCTGAAGCTCACGGCTTCGGACGCCTGTCCATGCCAGGTACCGGACGTCACCCACCGCCGGCACGCTCACGGCTATGCGAAAGAGCCAGGAGTTCCCCGCCGGATCTCCCTGACAGAGCGCGATGAAGTCGTCGAGCGGGAGGTGGTCGTCGTACCACCGGGTCTCGACCGTGCCGACCGCGCCGAACGTCTGCTCAGCCGCCTCCTCCACGAGCGACAACAGCAGCTTCGAGGCATCGTTCCAGATCGCGAGTTGACGCTCCTGCCGACCACGGAGTCGGGCGGCAGCTTCGTCATACCCCTGATGCGCCTTGGCCGCACGTTCGAGGTCGCGTAGGGCGTCACGCTCCCGTTCGATCACGAGCTCTGCGATAGGCCCGAGGTCGCCACCAGCGTCCGACTCCGCCAGGGCGTCGAGGTACCGCTCGCGGTCCTTGCGCCGGATGATCACGCTCGGCATTCCGGCTCGGATGAGCTCGAGGTTGAGGATGGCTCGAGCGGTGCGACCGTTGCCGTCGATGAACGGGTGGATGTGCGTGAGCCAGGTGTGGAGAACGATCCCTCGGAGCAGTGCCGGTGCGCTGGGATTCGCTGTCGACCAGGCCGCCCACTTCGCCATGGCGTCCATGACGTCCGCCCATGTTTTCGGTGGGCGGTGCGCGGATCCCGAGATCATCACCTGCTCGGACCGGAAGACGCCGGCACCGGGCCGATCGCCGAGGATCAGCGCGTGGATCTCCTGGAGCTGTTCCAGGTCGGTGGGACCGCCGATACGGGCGAGCTGAGTGACTCGATCGAGCGCGTTGGCGAGCGCGACGGCATCCTTCGAGAAGGCCGGGTCATGTCCGGTGATCGTCACGCCGCGCAGCACGGCCAGCTGCGTCTCGCCAGCAGTGAGCGTGCTCCCTTCGAGCGCGTTCGATTCCGCGATCTGCTCGAACCGCTTGTCGCCGAAGTAGCTCCGCAGGGTCTCCTCCGAGAGCGTTCCCTGCGATCGCAAGAGAGCAACGCGTCCTTCAAGTTCGGCGACGTCGTCGAGGATGCCCTGGCCGGTCCTCTCGATGCCGTAGGGAGTGCCGTCAAGGTCGATCGTCATTGGCTCCCTCTCGTCGACACCGAGTGGATTGTGGTCCGACCATCCAGCACGTGCCCCAGCATGTCGGCAACGGGCCCGTCGGTCGACTCGACGGCGTGAGCGTAGACCCGGAGCGTCATGGCCGGGTTGGCGTGGCCCAGTCGGTTGGCCACCGTGCGGATGTCGTGACCCTGAGCGATGGCGGTGGTGGCTGACCAGTGGCGGAGGTCGTGAAGTCGCCAGCGCTTGTCGATGCCGGCGGCGTCGCGGGCACGGCGCCACCATGATCCGAGCCGCTCGGGATTCACCGGACGGTCGCCGACCGCGAGGATCCACGGCCCAAACCGCGCATAGTCCTGCCGGAGTTGATGGAGCTGGTCGACGGTGGTGGGGTCGAGGCTGACGGTCCGGTGATTGGCCGTCTTCGTTGGATCGTCGCGGAGGGTGGGCGTGGCGGGAGAACCCGCTCGTCCGTGGCGGATGATGGCCAGGCTCGAATCGATGGTGAGGCGATCGTCCTGCAAGTCGTCCCACCGCAGCGCAGCCAGCTCCGAGCGCCGGGCACCTGTCAGCGCGGCGAGTCGCAGTGCCACGCCGGCGGACGGTTCCACCTTGCCGGCCTCGACAAGCTCATCGGCGGCGGCGAGAACCCGACGGACCTCGTCGGCCGACAGCGACCCTCGAGGCAGCTGCTTGCGTCGCCCGAGGTGGGCGACGGCCACGACGTTCGTCGTCACCCATCCCCAACGGACGGCCTGGGTGACGGCCGCCCTGAGGACGAGGTGCTGATTCCTGATGGAGCCCTCACCCACACCCCCTCGTGCCAGACGGGCATGCCACCGGTCGACGTCGACAGCGGTCAGCCGCACGAGCGGGACGCCGGCGATGGGATCGGCCTTCACCAGCCGGACCCGGCTCCGCTGGTTCTGTTCCGTTGAAGGAGCCCAGGATGATGCCTGCTGGTCGACCCACAGGTCCAGGAGCTGGCCGACGGTGACTTTGGCCGATGCCGTCGCCGACGTGAGCGTCATCCCGGCCGCCACCTTGTTGGCGTCCCGTCGACCGCCCCGGACGGTCTTGCTCACCTGGGTGGGACGCCCCTTGCCGTCTCGCCCGGCGAAGGTCCGCACCTCCCACACGCCCGGGGACCGCTCTCGGATGGTCGCCACGGACTCCACGATAGCGGAGTAGGGATGTAGTAGGGATGGAGGCCACAAACGAGGGAGTCTCCGCCCGCACCCGTGGCCGAAACCCCTACCCGAGCAGCGACTTGGCGATGACGATCCGCTGGATCTGGTTGGTGCCCTCGTAGATCTGGGTGATCTTGGCATCGCGCATGTAGCGCTCGACGGGGAAGTCCTTCGTGAACCCGTAACCGCCGTGGAGCTGGACGGCGTCGGTCGCAACCGCCATC
>JAJYGM010000613.1:10512-20914 GCA_021785095.1 Actinomycetes bacterium | reverse complement strand
CCGCTGCCGCGATCGCACCGGGACGCGCCCTGCGCTGTTGCGGTGCCTCCGGCACCGGCCCTGGCCCCGGTCCCGTAGCGGGCCCCGTACCCGGCCCCGGCTCCGAGTTCGGTGGCGTCCCGTACCCGTACCAGTACCCGTACCCGTACGGCGGCGTCGCACGGGCCGGAGGAGTCTCGCCGGTCGGCTCCGGCTCGGCGGAGTAGCCGGCGAAGTCGGCGGAGCCCTTCGCCGGCTCGTTGTTCTCGGTTGACTCCGGTTCTGGTGTCTCGTTCGTGCCCATGACCACTCTCCCGACCAGTCTGCTCTGCTGGTGACAGCTTGCAGGCGCATCCTGCGTGGCCTGTGGGCGAACGCTGAGAGGGTCCTGGGACTTCGTGGATCGGTGTGACCGGTCAGCGGACCTGCGCGCCGGGGTCCCGACCCTTGCCGGGCCAGCACGACTTTGCGACCATGAGCGTGTCGGCACGGACGGACCCGGGCTGACGAAGGCGCCCGTGACACGACGGGCAACCGAAGGAGGACTGCGATGACCGGACGAGGACGTCTAGAGAGGAAGCTGGCCAGGACGAGCAAGAGGCGGATCACGATCCCTCTCGCCGTCGTGGCGGCGGTCGCCGTCGCTGTGCCGGCGGCGTCGCTCGCCGTGTCGGGCGCACAGGCCACTGCGGCCGCTCGGCATGAAGCTGCGCTCGCTCCCATCGGGATCATCGACGCCTTCGGGGCCGAGCAGGCCCCGATCCTCGCCGAGATGAAGGTGACGGGGCATCGGGACATCGACGGGCTGCGCTTCTGGGAGGGAACGATCGCGGGGAAGCCGGTCGTCGACGTGGCAAGCGGGGAGGTGGACCAGTCCGCTGAGCTCGCGACCTACTTGCTCGACAAGAACTTCCGCCCCCGGGCAGTGCTGTTCTCCGGCACCGCCGGCGCTCAGAACGCACGGGTGCACGTCGGGGATGTCGTCGTGAGCGGCTTCGTCGTCGACAAGTCGAACATCCACTACTTCCTCGGCGGGTACCAGCAGGGCTACAGCGGTGAGGAGATCAACCTCACGAGTCGGTCCGACGTGAGGGGCGACATCATCACCGGGTACGGCACCCCGCTCCCGACGCCGTCCGACGCGAAGAACTACAACTACGGCTCAGGGGTTGACCACAAGGCCGTGTACGTCGCCGCCTACTCGGCCCCCTACCAACTCGTGCACACGGCGACGATGGCGACGAGCTTCATCGGGTCGACGACCATCGCGGACGCCACGGGCATCCCCTCGCGCACAGGCTCGATCAAGAACAAGGTCGTCGCCGGCATCATCGGCCAGGCGGACGTGTGGACAGAGCCGCTCTCGTGGATCGAGGCGCAGAACATGCTGTACCCGACGGACGCGGAGGAGAACGAGGCGAACGGTTTTGCGTTCATGAACAGCCAGCTCGGCGTCCCGTGGCTCCTCGTCCGGGGCATCTCGGACTCGGTCTGGTACCCGAACGCGTACGACGGGATCCTCGCTTCCAAGCACGCGGCCAGAGTCGTGAGGTACCTCGTGGAGCACCTGCCCGCGACCATCGACAAGATGCCGACGAAGCTGGCTGACCTCTGGAAGAAGGCGAACGCCCGGATGTACGGGTACATCGTGGCGAAGAAGGCGTTCTACAGCGTGACCAAGGTCTCCAAGGTGGTCTTCCGCAACTCGAGCGGGCAGAGGGTCGTGTTGACTGGGCCCCGCTTGCAAAAGCTCGAGTCCGAGTACACCTACTCCGCCGGGAAGATCTGACCGTAGGCCCGACACGCGCGGGGTGTGCCCCGCGAGTGCTTGTGGGCACGATCTTCGCGGACCAGAATCGCCGGTGCTGCCGGATCGACGTCCCCGCCCGCCGGAGGTGCCGAGCGTGCCGGGAAGGCGGCCTTCGGCGCCGTCGCGTCCAAGATCTTCGAGTTGAGCGCACGCTGTCGTTACTCGAGCGCCGAGGTCGAGAACGCCGTCTCTCCGACGACCGGCGATGTCTACGCAGATGGGGCAGCACACCGACGAGTCGTCGCGGCCCCGACCAGATGTGGGGACGGCTGGTGAGGCTCGCTGTGAGGCGACTCGACCACAGCGAGCAGGCACCACCGACAGGACGGAGCAGGCTTCCCCTAATCTCGACTCGATGACTCGACCGCACACCTGGTGGGCGCTCGCCGGTTCCGGGCTGCTCGCTCTTGCCGCTTGTGCCTGCGGGAGCACGCCCGCCAACTCGGGTGCCACGACGAGCACGGCACCGACGGCCAGCAGCAACGCGCCTACTGCAGCCGCTTCCAGAGCCGCGATCGAGAAGGCGTTCAAGACGCTGTTCGACCTGGCCGATCCATCCGTCCCACCCAAGCTCGCCGTCGTGCAGGACGGCCAGTCGATCAAGGCGGCGATGACGAGCGAGTTGAGCTCGCCACTCGCGAAGAAGGCCGCCGGGGCGGTCGTGAGCTCGATCCAGGTGAAGTCCGGAAGCGCCTGCCAGACCGAGGCCTTGTCGAGTCCCTGCGCGCTCGTGACCTACTCGATCGTGTCCCCGTCGAACAAGCCGTTGCTGGCGAACTCGAAGGGTTTCGCCGTGTACGTGTCCTCGAAGTGGCTCGTCAGCAAAGTGACCATTTGCACGCTGCTCACACTCGCGAACGGCAACAAGACGCCCGCAGGCTGCTGACCCCGGCAGACTCGCCGCCCTGATCCGGGGGAGTCGGCCGACTAACTGCTCCCGTCCACGGGAGCCGCCGGAACCGACAGGATCTCCTCGGCAAGGCCAGCGGACAGCTCCGAGGCCGGGCGCGCCTGCACCAGGCGGCCCTTTCGCAGCACGAGGACGAACTCGGCCAATTCGAGCGCTCGCGGGATCTGCTGCTCCACCACGAGCAGCGATGTCCCCGCGTCGCGGATGTCGCGGAGCGCTCTGTAGACCTCGTCCACCATGCGAGGTGCGAGGCCGAGGGTCAGCTCGTCGACGACGAGCAGGCGTGGAGGGACTACGAGGACCCGGGCGAGCGCGAGCATCCGCTGCTCCCCGCCCGAAAGCGTCCCGGCGAGCTGGGACCGCCGCTCCGCCAGCCGGGGGAACCGTGCGTACGCGCGCTCGAGCGCGTCGGCCGCCTCCTTCCGGCTCAACTGGCTGAGAAACGTCAGCCGCAAGTTGTCCTCGACGTCCAACGACGCGAAGACCGGTCTCCCTTCGGGAGCGTGCGCCACGCCGAGGCGTGTGATCTTCCATGCCGGCTGATGCGTGACGTCGCGCCCGCTCACGAGGATGCGACCTGCGGTCGAAGGCACCAGCCCGGTCGCCACGCGAGCCACCGTCGACTTGCCTGCCCCGTTCGGCCCGAGGAGGGCCGTGACGGAGCCCGACGGGACGGTGAAGGACACGTCGAACAGAGCTCGGAAGCGTCCGTAGGCGGCATCGACGTGCTCGAATTGGAGCGCCGCGGGAAGCGCCTCGGCTCCGGGTGCGCTCATGATGGCGCCAGGGGAGCTTGCCCCAGATACGCCGCTCGAACGGCATCGTCGCTGAGCACGTCGTCGAGCGGCCCGCTGGCGATCATTCGGCCGAAGTCGAGCACATAGACACGCGTCACGGCTGCCGCCACCATGTCGAGGTCGTGCTCGACGAGGAGCATCGCCGTACCGAAGTCACGGCGGACCACTGTCAGGACCGCTGCCAGTGCGGTGGTCTCGTTGGAATCGAGGCCGGAGGACGGCTCGTCAAGGAGGAGCAGACGGGGACGTTGGACGAGCGCCCGCCCGAGCTCGACGAGCCGTCCCTGGCCGAGGCTGATCGCCTCGGCGGGTGTGTCCGCCACGTCCTCGAGGCCGAGCGACTTCACCATCTGGTCGACTTCGTCGACCTCCTCGGGGCTCGGAGCTCCCCTCCACAAGAGATCCTTCCAGAGGCGCCCGTCGCCACGCTTCTCGCGCTCGGCCACCATGAGCTGCTCTCGTACGGTCGCGCCGGCGAAGAGCTCGATCTTCTGGAAGGTGCGACCGATCCCGAGCCGCGCCCTGCGGTACACGGGCATCCCGTCGATCCGCTGCCCGTCGAAGATCACGGTTCCGGCGTCGGGATGCATCAGGCCGTTCACACAGTCGAACAGCGTGGTCTTGCCCGCACCGTTCGGTCCGATCAGTCCGACCGTCTCGCCCGGCGCGACCTCGAGCGAGACGTTCGAGAGGGCCTGGATCCCGCCAAAGCGCTTGGTCACGCCGCGCACCTCGAGGAGCGGTCGGCTGCCTCGGCCCGAGCCGGCAGACGGCCGCGCCGCCGTCGCGGTCGAGTCAGCCGCATCGGCAGCCGACGTCTCTTTCGCTTGCGTCGACGTCGACGTCACCTCGGTCACGCGAGCACCTCCGCCTCGGCACGCTCGCCCCCACCACGTACGAGGTGCTCTATCGCGAAGCGCTTCAGGTACTCGATCACGCCTTCGGGATGCAGCACGTAGACGACCGCCCCGGCACCGAAGACGATCTCGAGCAGGCTGGCCCACGAGGACGGGAGCGAAGAGGTGACGAGGTTGTTGAGCAGGACGTAAGCGAGCCCGGCTTCGATCGCCCCCTCAACCGTGTACACGCCGACTGTCGCCACGACGACGACGAACACGAGCGAGACGAGCGTGTTGAAGTCGCTCGCCGACACCGACGAGTCGAGCGATCCGTAGAGCGCCCCTCCGACGCCGGCGAGGCCTGCGGAGAGCGCGAACACCCCGATCTTGGTCCTGGCCGGATTGATACCGATGCTGGCGGCGGCAAGCTCGCTGCCTCGGAGCGCCGCCAGCTGGCGCCCGGTGGTCCCGCGGCGGATGGCCTCCACGATGGCGATGCAGATCGCCAGGACGACGATGATGAGCAGGAAGAAGCTCCGGTCGCTCGAGAAGTTGATCGGCCCGAGGGTCGGCCTCGGCAATGAGATGCCGCTGTCACCGTTGAGCGACCAGCTGAATTGGAAGCCGATGTTGTCGGCGAGCAGACCGAAGGCGAGGGTTGCCAGGGCGAGGGCGAGGCCGCCGACTCGCAGAGCCGGCAGGGCGACGACGACGCCGACCAGGGCGGCCACCACACCCGCTGCGACGATCCCGACCAGGATCGAGAGGTTGAAGTGCATGGCGAGCTGGCCGGCGGTGAAGGCACCGACGCCGGCAAAAGCAGCCTGGCACAGGGAGATCTGGCCGCTCATGCCCGTGAGCAGGACGAGCGAGAGGAACACGATCGAGAGGGCGAGGGCCTGAGAGAGCGTGAAGACCCAGTTGTCGGTGATCCAGGTGAGGCACGACAGGACGAAGGCGATGACGAACACCGTCGTCCCGATGCGCGTCGCCCGGTACAAGGCCGGGTCGCGCATGGTGGACGCGATCGGCGCCGGGGGAGGGTCGCATGCGGCGAGAGGGTCGTCGGTCCGTCCCCAACGACGCCGGAGGCCGGGCAGGAACAGGAGGAGAGCCAGTAGCACGATGAACGGGAACCCGGGGCGCAACCCGGAGGAGAGGACGTTGCCCGAGGGCAGGTAGCCGCCGAGCACCTCCTCGAGGATTCCGAGGATGACCCCGCCGAGGAAGGTGTAGGGCAGGCTCACCAGGCTGCCGGCGGCAGCCGCCGCGACGGCGGCGACGAGCAGCTGGGTGAAGTTGAGCGACTGCAGGCTCCCGAAGACCGGCGCGATGATCACGCCGGCGAGCCCGGCGAGGAAGCTCGAGAGCATCCAGCTCGTCATCCCGACCCGCTCTGCCGAGAGCCCCGCCAGTTGCACCATGCGCGGGCTCTCCGCCATCGCACGCATCCGGAGGCCGGTCTGGGTGAAGTGGAACATGAGCGAGAGCAGCAGCGCCACCGCCGCGGTCACGATGACCGTCGAGAGCTCGCCCCCGTTGATGGGGTCGCCGAGGACCCGGAAGTACACGGTCGAGGGTGACAGCCACAGTGAGGGAGGGCTGTAACGGTTGCTCGTGCCGAACGCTACCTGCAAGACGGCGGGGATGACGATGAGGAGGCCGAGGGCCGCCACGAGCTTCACGAGCACGGGCCGCGACCGGACGAAGCGGAACAGCCCGAGGTCGATCACGACGCCGAGCAGGGGCGCACCGAACACCACAGAGACGAGAAACGCAGCCCAGGTCGGCCACCCGTCGCTCACGCACACGTAGAACACGAGGGCTGAGGCGTATGCCTGCGCACCGAACGCGAGGTTGAAGACCGCCGAGGTCTGGTACGTGAGCACGAGGCCCATCCCGAGGAGCGCGAACACGCATCCGTACGGCAAGCCGGGGATGGCGTATGACAGGAACTGACTCACGCTCGAGGCTCAGGCTCCGGGGATGTCTGGCGGTGGCGCCGCCGTGAGGACGTGATGTGACGAAGGCTGCGGGTACTTGAGGCACGTGAACACGGTCTTCGAGGACCCGAACACGGGAACGAAGTGCCCGTTCCGCACCTGCACGAAGGCGTTGCAGTCGATCGGTCCGAGCGAGTGGTGCTCGTCCTTCCAGTCGATGGGGGCGACGATCCCGCCGGTCCAGCTGGTCTCGGAGTTGATCGCGTCGATGAGCCGCTGCCGCGTGACGTCGCGACCGATCTTGCGCAGGCCGTCGACGAACATCTCCGCGCTCACCCAGCCGGAGATCGATGCCTCGCTCGGGAGATCGCCGGGGTAGTACTTCTTGAGCTCCCGCAGGTAGAGCGCCATGGCGGGGTACTTCTTCGGCTGGGTCTGGCCGGACTCGAAGGGCACGTGGCCGATGAGGAGGTAGACGTGGTTCATGAGGGCGGCGTTCTGCCGCACGGCTGCCTCGTCGTACCCGTCGTACCAGTACTGCGTGACCGATCCCATCCCCTTGCCCTGCAGCGTGCGCGAGAGCACGAGGTTGCCCCCGAGATCGAGGCAGCTCGCGACGAAGTCGACGTGAGCGTTCTGCATCCTCGTGACATCGGCGGTCAGGTCGCTCGCGGGCGGCGAGATCGACAGGTCCTCGAACGCCACCTGGATGTGGAACTTCTTCATCACGTTCGCCAAGCCGATGCATGCCTGCTGTGACTGCTTGACGTTGTAGGCGAGGATGCCGACACGCGTCGCATGGACGCGCTCGGCGAGGAAGGCCGGCTCTGCGCCCGGATGCTCGAAGTCGATGTAGCTCCCCTCCGAGCCGAAGAGGCTGTTGCTGAGGTCCCACTCGGGGTTGATGTTGTAGCCGAACGTCGGCACGTTGTTGGAGGCGAGGTAGGAGGCACCGGCGAAGCTCGGGGTGGCCACGCCGACGACGGCAAAGACGCCGTCGCTCACGAGCGCGCGTGCCTGCACGGTGTCCTGCTGGGGGTTGGACCCGTCGTCGAGGCCGTAGGCAAAGTCGAGCTTGCGGCCGTTCACGCCTCCGGCTGCGTTCACCATGTCGAAGTAGGCGCGCACGCCGTCGAACACAGGCGCGAAGTCGGCCGGCAGCGGGCCGGTCAGCGACGCGATCCCGCCCACGACGATCTTGTTCGACGTGACCCCGTTGGTGTTGCCGCTGTTGCTGACGGAGTTGCCGGCGTTGCCGCACGCGGCGAGACCGCCGGCGGCGACCGCGAGGGCGAGGAGAGCCGAAGCGCGCGACAGCCGTGGCGCAGTTCGCACGGCGCGTCGATACCCGCGGTCCGGACGCCCACAACGCCGGGCACAACTTCGGGGCGGGCGCGATCCAGGCTCAGGAAACCTCATCGTGCTCGGAGAGTATCGCTTAGAGCTGTCCTCCCAGGTGATGCCCCTCACTGCGCGAACTGCGGGTACACCACCTCAGACACGAGCCCGACCTCGCCGGCGTAGGACCCGAGCAGGGTCTTCCACGACCCGGTCGTGGTGTCGTAGAGGAGCCACCGGCCCGCCACTGTGCAGCCGCCGGCGACCGACATCAGCAGGTTCTCGCCCGAAGTGCCGGCGATGCGCACGTTCGCGGCGGGTGAGACGCCGGGCGGGACGAGCTGTGTGGCCGTCGCGCCGGTCTGCTCGACCACGAAAGTGGCAGCGCATGCACCCGCGTCAGTGGCGTAGGTCCCGCTCGGCATCTCGTAGATCGCGAGTGGGCGCGACGGTTGCCCGTTCCACGGCGACCCGCTCGGTCCGCTCACCGTCGCCGCCGGCAGCGAGAACCTCCTCGGGGCTCGGTCCCACGACAGGATCCACCGCGTGGGCGTTGACGAGGCGCTCCTCCCACAGTCGGCGAGGATGCTCGTCGTGCTCCAGTACTGGAGGAACGAACAGGTCAACCCGGCCGGATCGAGGTTCTTGGACGCTCTGCCCGTGACATGTCGTAGGCCCCCAGCGTCCTTGACGACGAGCCCGCCCGGTACCACATAGACCGCCGCGCCAGGCGCGCTGGCGATGCGCGAGAGCAAGGTCCCGTCGGGCCGAAGGACGTCGATCGTCGTCACGTCGCCCGAGGTCGTCGACGAGGCGAGAAGGTCGGTCCCGCCCGGGGCGAAGCCCGTCACGCCGGCCGCCGCCACGCGGGCCTCGGCTCCCGTGACGAGGTCGAGCTCGAACGTCGTCGACGCCGAGGGGTTGTCGCTGAACCCGGTGAGCAGAGCCGTCCGGGTCGCCCGGGACCAGTCGAGGAGCGTCCAGTGGACCGCAGGCCGAACGGCCCAGTGCGCCATCGTGTAACGGGCTCCGCTCGGGCTCACGAGGAGGAGCGCTTCCCATCCGGGTCCCTCGACTCGCAGTGGAACGCCGCACGAGCACCTGGCGCTGTCGTAGAGGACGAGGGTCCATCCGGGACCGACTGAGGACCACGGGACCGCGCTGCGGGGTGCGAGCACCCCTCCAGGGCGGACCGGCGGGACGGTGGAGGGGTCACTCGAGAGGGCGGGCATCGGCGGCGCCCCAGCGGTCCCGCCCGCCGTCGTGCCCGGCACACTGCTCCCGGGCACGGAGGAGGGGAGAACGCTCGTCGGACTCGTCCCACTGGGACGAGTCTGACGAGGGGCAGCCGTGTGCAGCGTCGCTGCCAGGGCGCCGACACCCGATGCGACGAGGACGACCGCCAGGAACGCCACCGTGAACGGCCGTATCCGCGTCCCGAGACCTCGGCTCGCGCTCCCACCGGGCCTCCGGTGCGTCGAGACCCGCGCGCGTCGCTCAGCACTCCGCTCGGCGTCTTCCATCGATCCGAGCAGGCGCTCGGCGAGCGACGCCGGGTTCGCCGACGGAGTCCATCCCTCGGCCTCCGCGTGCAGCATGCTGCGGAGCGCGGCGTCCAGGCTCGGCTCGTCGGTCATCGATCCCTCTTTTCCGACCCGCCCCCGACGCGGTCGCTCAAGAGCGAGGCGAGATGGTCGCGGGCCTTGAATAACTGTGACTTCACAGTGCCGACCGAGCACCCCATCGCTGCCGCCACATCCGCCTGGTCGAGATCTGCGAAGTAGTGGAGGACCACGGCCTCCCGCTGCCGGGCCGGTAGCGCCGCGAGCGCGCGCCGCAGCGCGATGGAGGTGCTGATCTCGTCCGCCGTGGGCGACGGTCCGCCAGCTGCCTCGACCTCGTAGGCGTTCGATCCCTCGAGCGGCTTGCTCGCGACGCCGAAGCCGAGGCGTCGCTCGATGCGCCGGCGGCGCAGCTCCGAGTGGCATGCCCGGACGACAGCCGTGCGAAGGTAAGCGAGCAGCGCTTCGGTGTCGTTGATCGAGCTCCGCACCGCGTATGTGCGGGCGAAGGTGTCCTGCACGAGCTCTTCGGCGCGCGACCCGTCGTCGACGATGAGCCGTGCGAGGCGGCAGAGCGACACGTAGTGCCGGTGGTAGGCGGCCGCGACGTCCTCCGACACGAGCTTGCGCACAGGAGCGACGTCCAGCACGTCGCCGATCCCAAGAGTCGCCTCGCCGGTCGGGCAGGTCCCAACCTCCCCCTCCATGAGCACGATCGTATAGACGCACGGCGGCAGGCGAAGGTTGCCTCGTGAGAAGCGCATGCGCGCGCAAGGTTGCCGTGAGCCGCTTGACTTCAAGTCGACTTGAAGTCGTATCGTCCTCCGCGTACGCGTCGCAGAAAGAGGTGAGAGCATGCGGGTCGACATCGGGAGCATCGAAGAGCTCCAGGAGGCCGGATTCCTGACTGGAAAGGCGGGAAGCCAGCCCGTCTGCGTGTTCTGGCACGACGGGTGCGCGTACGGCATCGACGATCGCTGCCCGCACCTCGGCTTCCCGCTCCATCGTGGGTCCGTCGAGAGCGGGATGGTGACGTGTCATTGGCACCATGCGCGTTTCGACCTCGAGTCGGGCGGCACGCTCGATCCGTGGGCCGACGACGTGCGGGCCTACCCGGTGGACATCGAGGGCGGACGGGTGGTGTTGAACGCCGAGCCTCGGCCCTTTGACCGGGAACACGCCTTCCGGCGGCTCGACGAGGGGCTCGAACAAGGCTTGACGCTC
>JAJYGM010000613.1:0-10502 GCA_021785095.1 Actinomycetes bacterium | reverse complement strand
AAGCGGTGCTGGCAATGCTCGACGCCGGGGTGGAACCCGCCGAGATCGTCGGCGCAGCAGCCCGGTTCGGCTGCTCGTACCGGGAGGGCGGATTCGGATCCGGGCTCACCGTGCTCTCCGCCATGGCGAACGTCCTCGAGCACCTCGAATGGGGCGACCGACCGCTCGCCCTCCTGCAGGGGTTGAGCTTCCTGTCGGGCAACACCCGCGGCAACCCGCCACGGTTCCCGCTCGACCCGTTGCCGGCGAGCGACCTCCCAAAGGACCGCCTGGTTTCCTGGTACCGGCGCTTCATCGAGACGCGTTCGGGCGATGCAGCCGAGCGCACCCTCGTGTCGGCCGTCAGCGCGGGCTGGGAGTCCGACGAGGTCGCGGCCATGATGGGCGCCGCCATCACCGACCACGTCTTCCTCGACGAGGGCCACATCCTCGACTTCACGAACAAGGCGTTCGAGCTCGTCGGGCACCTCGGGCCTGCCTTTGCACCCATCGTCCTCCCGACGCTTGCGCACGAGACGGCTCACGCCACCCGCCACGAGGAGGAGGGTTCCTGGCGCCACCCATACGACCTCGCCACCCTCGCGAACGAGGCAGGCGAGCGGCTCGAGGGCGCGCTGTCGAGCGCGGACTTCGACGGCGGCGCCTTGGATCACGAGGCGTCCGGACGCTTCGAAGCCGCGGGTGGCCCCGCGAAGCTCGCATGGGACCTCCTCGGCGACGACCCGGCCGTCGCCATCGACGCCATCTTCCGCGCCATCGACGAAGGCGCCTCGGGTGAGCAGCTCGCGCGGGCCGTGGCCCTTGCGGCCTCGTTGCGGGTCACCCGCTTCCACGTCCAGAACGACCACAGTGACTGGGACGTCGTCCACCACGGGTTCACTGCCGCCAATGCGCTGCACCAGATGATCGTCCGGGCGCCCTCGCCGCAGCTGCTCCGTGGCGTCGTTCAGGTGGCGATGAAGGTGTTCCTCGATCGTTTCTTGAACGTGCCGGCGGCACGATTGCCGAGGGCGACGAGCGGGGATCTGGCCGACCTCGCGGCCTGCTTCGACTCGGAGGGGCGAGTCGACGAGGCCGGTGCCATCGTCTACGGGCACCTGAAGAGCGGCGGTAGCCGGTCGGCAGCGATCAAGGCACTTGGGAGCGCCTTGCTCCGCGAAGACGCCGGGTTCCACTGGTTCCAGACCTACGAAGCTGCCGTGCGCCAGTCGCTCGCCTGGCCCGAAGGATCCGAGGAGTCGGCCCTGGTGCTCGTCGGTGCTGCACGCTTCCTCGCGGCGCACACCCCGACGCGCCGGGAGCTCGCCCAGATCGTCATCATCGCAGGGCGTCTTCGCCGCGGCGAGGCCCTCTACGAGGAGGCGGACGAGTAGCCCGAGCAGCCGCCAGCGAAGTTGACATTTTGTGTAAGCAGGTGTCGTACGATTGCGCTGTGAGCGTGCGCGTCCCTGATTCGCTCGAAGAGCTGGTCACCGGGCTTGCTGCCGACCCCGGGTGCGAGCTCCTGGCAGGCGGCACCGACCTCATGGTCGAGATCAACTTCGGTCGCCGCCGGCCGGCGTCGATCATGAGCCTGAGCAGGGTGACGGAACTGAAGGGTTGGAGCGAAGACGCCGTGACCGAAGAGCTGGTGCTCGGCGGGGCGCTCACGTACACCGAGATGCTGCAGCCCGACCTCGCCGGCCGGCTTCCCGCTCTCGCCCAGGCGGCTCGAACCGTCGGGTCCCCCCAGATTCGCAATGCGGGCACACTCGGCGGGAACCTCGCCACTGCGAGCCCGGCCGGCGACACGCTCCCCGTCCTCGTGGCCCTCGATGCGGTCGTGGTGGTCGAGTCTGCCGACGGCCGGCGCGAGGTGCCGGTCGGCGACTTCGTCACCGGAGCCAAACGGACCGCTCTCCGCCCCCACGACGTCGTCCACTCCGTCCGGGTTCCAACGCGGCGCACCCGCCAGGAATTCCTGAAGGTCGGGACCCGCAACGCCATGGTCATCGCCGTCTGCTCCGCCGCCGTCGTGGTCGACCTCGACTCCTGCTCGGTGAGGGTCGCCCTCGGCTCGGTCGGACCCGTTCCGCTGCGGGCGCACGAGGCAGAGGAGCTCGCCGGCGAGCTGCTGGACTGGGATGCCGGCGGGGTGCTGGCCGGGGATGCCCACCGGGACGGGGCGCTCGAGCGCTTCGCCGGGCTCGTGTCCGCTGCCTCACGCCCGATCGACGATCACCGGTCGACCGCTGCCTACCGCCGCCATGCGGTAGGCGTCTGCGCCCGCCGAGCCCTCGAGCGGGTGGCAGCGTGACCACCGCCGGTCGGGCCGACCAGCCCGACCAGCCCGACCAGCCCGACCAGCCCGACCAGCCCGACCAGCCCGACCAGCCCGACCAGTGTTCGTACACCCTGTCCGTCAACGGGCAGGAGCACGAGCTCCGCGGGGCGTGGATGGGCGAGAGCCTGCTGTACGTGCTGCGCAACCGGCTCGGGCTGCCCGGTGCGAAGAACGCGTGCGAGCAGGGGGAGTGCGGCTCGTGCTCGGTGCTTGTCGACGGTGAGCTCGTGTGCTCCTGTCTCGTTCTTGCAGCGACCGCCGGCGGCCGGGAGATCGTGACGGTGGAAGGTCTTGGTGCTGGCGAGCGCTTCACCGACGTACAGGTGGCGTTCACCGAGACCGGCGCGGTCCAGTGCGGCTTCTGCACACCGGGCCTGATCGTGACGGTCCACGACCTGCTCGAGCGCAACCCCCGACCTTCCGAGCTCGAGATCCGTGAGGCGATCTCCGGCAACCTCTGCCGGTGCACCGGCTACGGCCGGATCCTCGAGGCAGTCGAGACCGTGAGGGACGCCCGACTCGCGGCGGCATCACGTGCCGCACCTGTTGCTGCCGGTGCCACGCGGCAAGAGGGCGCCGGATGACGACCGTCTCTGCCGTGAGCAGCACCGCTGTGGCGCCAGCACGCGTCCGATCCGCCTCGCTCGGCACGAGCCGGAAGCGCCCCGACGGTGGCCCGAAGGTGAAGGGCGAGTTCGCCTTCTCGTCCGACCTCTGGGCCGAAGGTGCCCTCTGGGGCAAGGTCCTCCGGTCCCCTCACCCGGCCGCTCGCATCACGGGCATCGACACGAGTCGCGCTCGCAACCTGCCGGGCGTGAAGGCCGTCCTCGTTGCCGACGACGTTCCCGGCAACCCGTTCTTCGGGCTCGAGATGAAGGACCAGCCGGTCTTCGCGAGCGACGTGGCGCGCTACATGGGCGAGGCCGTCGCCGCCGTCGCGGCCGACCACCCCGAGGTGGCGAGGAAGGCGGCCGAGCTGATCGAGGTGACGTACGAGCCGATCGACCCGCTCGTCGATCCGGAGCGGGCACTCGACCCTGTGACGCCACCCATGCACCCGATGGGCAACACCGTTCGGCACATCTCGGTCCGTCACGGCGACGCTGTCGCCTCCGGCGACGTCGTGGTCGAGGGAACATACGAGGTCGGGATGCAGGACCAGGCGTTCATGGGTCCCGAGTCCGGGCTCGCCATCCCCGACGAGGACGGTGGGGTCGACCTGTTCATCTCGACCCAGTGGCTGCACGTCGACCGCGACCAGGTCGCCGACTGCCTGGCGCTCCCGCCCGACAAGGTGCGCCTCCACCTCGCCGGTGTCGGGGGCGCGTTCGGCGCACGGGAGGACGTGAGCCTCCAGGTGCACATCTGCCTGCTCGCCCTTCGCACCGGCAGGCCGGTGAAGATGGTGTTCAGCCGCGAGGAGTCGTTTCTTGGGCACGTGCACCGCCATCCGGCTCGGATGTCGTACCGGCACGAGGCCGACCGGGATGGCCGGATCGTCAAGATCGAGGCGAAGATCCTGCTCGACGGCGGCGCCTACGCGTCTTCTTCGACGGCGGTCCTCGCGAACGCGGCGTGCTTCGCGGGAGGTCCCTACCTCGTGCCGAACGCCGTGATCGACGCCGACGTCGTCCGGACGAACAACCCGCCCTGCGGGGCCATGCGCGGATTCGGCGCCGTCCAGGTCTGCCATGCCTACGAGGCGCAGATGGACAAGCTCGCCGCCGCGCTCGGGATGGATCCGGTCGAGCTCCGCCTCCGCAATGCGCTCCAGCCCGGCGACGAGCTGCTCACGGGGCAGGCACTCACCGGGGCCGCTCCCGTCGCCGAGGTGATCCGGCGCTGCGCCGAGGCTCCCCTGCCACCCGGGGGCCCGGCAGACGAGCCAGGGTCGATGACCCTGCCCGGCGGCGCCGGCCGCACTGCCGACCCCACGCGGGTCCGCCGTGGCATCGGCTTCGCCGTCGGGTTCAAGAACCTCATGTACTCCGAAGGCTTCGACGACTACTCGACCGCCCGCTGCCGCATCGAGCACGGGATCGTGACGGTGTTCTCGGCGGCGGCCGAGGTCGGCCAGGGTCTCGTCACGCTCGTCGAGCAGATCGCCGAGGACGTCTTCGGGACGGACAAGATCATCGTCGCGCCGGCCGACACCGGAGTCGGCTCGGCGGGATCGACGTCCGCCAGCCGCCAGACGTGGATGTCGGGAGGCGCCGTCGACGCGGCGTGTCGCAAGGCGCGTGACTCGCTCCTCGATCTCGCTGCTCGCCGTCATGGCACCGTCGCCGCTGTGCTCGAGGTGCGTGAGGGGAGGGTCGTGTCCTTCGACGGGGAGATCGACGAGACGATCGAGGAGGCGACAGGTGGCGCCGCGATCGAGGAGACCGTGGAGTTCCGCCATGCCCCGACCTTCCCACTCGACGAGCGCGGCCAGGGCGATGCGCACGTGTCGTTCGCCTTCGCCGCCCACCGGGCGGTGGTCGACGTGGATCTCGACCTCGGCCTCGTGAAGGTGGTCGAGGTCACCACGGCTCAGGACGTCGGGCGAGTGCTCAACCCCGTCCAGGTCGTCGGCCAGATCGAGGGCGGCATCGCGCAAGGCGTCGGCCTCGCCGTGATGGAGGAGATCCTCGTCGATCAGGGACTCGTGCGAAACGCCTCCTTCACCGACTACCTCATCCCGACCGCTCTCGACATGCCGCTCGTGCAGATCGCTGCTCTCGTCGAAGAGCCCGAGCCTGGCGCTCCCTTCGGCGCAAAAGGGGTAGGGGAGCCACCGACGATCTCGTCCACCGCCGCCGTGGCGGCTGCGGTCCGAGCGGCTAGCGGGCTCGCGCTGACGCGGGTGCCGATCCGGCCCGAGCACATCGCACTCGCGGCACCGAGGCAAGGGGAGGCGGGTTCATGACGCGCACCATCCTCCGGGGCGCCCGACACCCTCTCGGCGACGTCGTCATCGAGGACGGGCTCGTCGCGTCGGTGGGCGGCTCCGCCAATCCAAAGCCGGGTGACCAGGTCGTCGACTGTTCCGGCGACATCATCACGCCCGGGCTCGTGAACACCCACCACCACCTGTACCAGTGGTTGACGCGCGGCCGCGCCGCGAGCTGCAGCCTGTTCGAGTGGCTGACCGAGCTCTACCCGGTCTGGGCACGGATCCGGCCCGAGGACGCCCGAGCCGCAGCATTGCGCGGGACCGCCGAGCTTGCGCTGTCGGGCGTCACGACCGTGTTCGACCACCACTACATCGTCCCGTCCGGTGACGACACCGTCTTCGACGCCATCGCCGGCGCGGCAGGTGAAGTCGGCGTCCGCCTCTACCTGTCGCGGGGGTCGATGGACCTCGGGCAGAGCAAGGGCGGGCTGCCGCCGGACGAGGTCGTCGAGGAGACCGACGCCATCCTCGCCTCCACCGAGGCGGTGGCGAAGCGCCTCGCCTCGCCACCGGTCGGCCGGGATGCGGACCGCGTCCATGTCGTCGTGGCTCCCTGCAGCCCGTTCTCTGTGACTCCCGAGCTGATGCGCGAGTCGGCATCTCTCGCCCGGTCCCTCGGCCTCCGGCTGCACACGCACCTAGCCGAGACGTTGGACGAAGAGCGGGACGCGCTCGCGCGCTTCGGAAAGCGGCCGCTTGACCTCATGGAGGAGCTCGGCTGGATCGGCGACGACGTCTGGTTCGCGCACGGGATCCACTTCGACGACTCGGAGATCCGGCGAATCGGTGCCGCCCGGACGGGTGTCGCGCACTGCCCGGGCTCGAACGGCCGCCTCGGTGCTGGTATCTGCCGGGTGCGTGACCTCCTCGAGCACGGTGCGCCGGTCGGCCTCGGTGTGGACGGCCCAGCCTCGAACGAGCCCGGACAGCTGCTCCCGGAGGTCCGCATGGCGCTGCTGCTGTCGCGCCTTCGCGATGGCCGCCCGGATGCCTTCGCGCCGGCCACGGCGCTCCGGCTTGCCACCGAGGGAGGCGCCGCATGCCTCGGTCGGGGGGATCTCGGTCGCCTCGAGCCGGGCTGTCCGGCAGACATCGCAGTCTGGCCGGCGGGTGATCTGGCGGACATCGAGGAGGCGGTCGACGCCCTCGTCCTCGGTCCGAGCCGGCAGGTGCGGCACCTCCTCGTTCGCGGCGAGGCGGTCGTGTCTGACGGGGAGCTGACGAAGGTCGAGATCGGGGCCGTGCGCGAGCAGGCCATCACGAGAGCAAAGGGGCTCTGGGAATGACGCCGAGAACCGTGACCGTCATGGAGGGTGCCGAGATGACGCCCGACGCCGTGCAGGCGGAGGCCGAAGGCCACCGGGCCGACACGGTCGAGCTGCTTCGGGACATCATCCAGACCCCGTCGCTCTCGGGTGACGAAGGCGATGTGGTCGCACGCCTGCAGAGCGAGATGCGCTCCCTCGGATACGACGAGATCCTCGACGACCCGCTCGGCTCGGCCGTCGGGAGGATCGGCGATGGTCCGGTCACGATCGTCTACGACAGCCACATCGACACCGTTGACGTGGGCAGCCGCGAGGAGTGGGCGCGCGACCCCTTCGAGCCGGCGCTCGAGGGCGGCCTCGACGGTGGGATCGTGCACGGCCGCGGCGCGAGCGACAACAAGGCCGGGATCGCCTCGATGATCCACGCCGCCGCCCTTGCCCGTGATCTCGGGCAGCTCGAGGGTGTCACGCTGTACGTCGTCGGCTCCGTCCAGGAGGAGACGTGCGACGGCCTCGCCCTCGAGCACCTCCTCACGAGCGTCCTCCCGCGGCCGGAAGTCGTCGTCCTCGGCGAGGCGTCCGGCTGCCAGCTCTATCGAGGGCATCGCGGCCGGGTCGAGGTGGCGGTCGAGACGCTCGGCTCCTCCTGCCACGCCTCCGCACCCGAGCGCGGCCACAACCCCGTCTACGACCTCGCCTGTGTGATCGCCGACATCGAGCAGCTGAACAGCCGGCTCGGGCACGACGACTTCCTCGGCTCGGGCACGGTCGCGGTCACGAAGATCGAGTGCGAGACACCGAGCCTCAACGCCGTGCCGTCGACCGCGACCCTGTACCTGGACCGCCGGCTCACCGTGGGCGAGTCGGCGGAACAGGCGCTCGAGCAGCTGCGCAACCTGCCGTCGGTCGCCCGGACGAACGCCACGGTCACGCTGCTCGGCTACGAGAAGAGGTCGTACACGGGCATGACGGTCACGAGCGAGAAGTACTTCCCGACGTGGGTCACCCCCGAGGACCATGTGAGCGTGCAGACCGGCGTCGCCGCCTGCCGGTCGGCGCTCGGCCGCACGCCGAGGATCGGGAACTGGGTGTTCTCGACGAACGGCTGTGCAGCGGGCGGCCGCCTCGGGATCCCGACGATCGGCTTCGGCCCGGGCGAAGAGGTCCACGCCCACACAGCGCACGACCAGTGCCCGACGGACGACCTCGTGGAGGCGGTCGCCTTCCTCGCGATGTACCCCGGGGTGTTCAGGAGATGGCCGGGATGACGTCCTTTCTGTTGAACGGTGAGCAGGTGGAGGTGCGCGACGACCATCCACACCTGCTCTCGGCGCTGCGCGACGAGCTCGGGGTGACCTCGCCGAAGGACGGTTGCTCCCCGACCGGTCAGTGCGGCTGTTGCACCGTGCTCATCGACAGCAAGGCGTCGATCAGTTGCCAGATGTCGCTTTCGCGTATCGCCGGCAAGTCGATCGTGACCCTCGAGGGGATCTCGGAGGCCGAGCGCGAGCGTTTCGCGAACGTTTTCGCTGCGACCGGGGCACTCCAGTGCGGATTCTGCACTCCCGGCATCGTCGTGCGCCTCAAGGCCCTCCTCGACAAGAAGGGCGCCGACCTCACCCGCGAGGATGCCGCCCGCCACCTCGGTGCCCACCTCTGCCGGTGCACCGGGTACACGAAGATCCTCGATGCCGTCGAGATCCTCGCGGCCGGCAAGGAGGTGTCACCGGAGCTGCCGCAAGGCATCGGAAGTCGCGGGATCAAGTACGAGTCGACACAGCTCGCCGTCGGCGCTCGGCCCTACGTCGACGACCTACGGGTGCCCGGCATGCTGCACGGCGCCCTTCGCCTTGCCGACCATTCCCGGGCCGAGGTGCTCGCCATCCGTACCGATGCCGCCCGGGCTGTCCCCGGCATCGCCGGCGTGTTCACGGCTGCCGACGTCCCGGGCGCCCTCAGGGTCGGGATCATCCACACGGACTGGCCCGTCTTCATCCCCGAGGGGGGCATCACGTCATACCTCGGCGACGTCCTTGCCATCGTCGTCGCCGAGACACGAGAAGGGGCCCGCGCCGCCGCGAAGCTCGTCGAGATCGACTACCGGCCACTCCGGCCCATCACCGATCCGGTAGCAGCGATCGGCGACGAGGAGAACGCCGTCTGGGGGCTCGAGGGCAACGTGCTCTCCCGCTCGACGTACAGGCGAGGTGAGGTCGACGGCGCGTTGTCGTCGTCCGCGCACCTCGTCCACGAGGTGTTCCAGACCCAGCGGGTCGAGCATGCGTTTCTCGAGCCGGAGTCGACGCTCGCGACCTTGCGCGACGACGGGGTCCTCCACGTCTACTCGGGGGGCCAAGGCGTCTGGGACGACCGCGACCAGATCGCGAGCGTGCTCGACGTGCCGAAGGACCGTGTCGTCGTCGAGCTCGTCTCGAACGGCGGCGCCTTCGGCGGGAAGGAGGACATGGCCAACCAGGCACAGACGGCGCTCGCGGCGCACCTCCTCGGCCGGCCCGTGAAGTGCACGTTGTCGCGCGAGGAGTCGCTCCTCATGCATGCGAAACGCCATCCGATCCGCCTCGAGTACTGGGCCGGTTGCGACGGCGAGGGGATGCTCACCGCCCTGAAGGCCCGGATGATCGGGGACTCCGGGCCGTATGCGTCGGTCGGCATGAAGGTGCTCGAGCGAGCGGCAGGGCATGCCTCCGGGCCGTACCGGGTGCCCGCCGTCGACGTGGAAGCGGTCGCCGTACGGACGAACAACCCCGTGTGTGGGGCGTTCCGGGGGTTCGGCGCCAACCAAGCGCAGTTCGCCATGGAAGGCGTGATGGACCGCCTGGCGGAGAGGACCGGGCTCTCCGGGCTCGAGATCCGCCGGCGAAACGTCATCAGGCCCGCCCAAGTCTGGGGTCCCGGCCAGATCATGGACGGAGGCGCGGCGGGAGCGCTGGCCTGCCTCGAGGCTCTGGCACCGCGATACGAGTCGGCGAGGTCCTCGGGCAAGGCGGTCGGGATCGCCCTCGGGCTGAAGAACTCCGGTCTCGGCAACGGGTTCAAGGAGGTTGCGCGCGCGACAGTCCGCTTCACCGGTGACGGGACCGTCGAGGTGCGCCACTGCTGGACGGAGATGGGGCAGGGCATCCATACGGTGGCGGCACAGGTCGCCGTCGAAGAGCTCGGTGTCGACCCGGCGCGGGTGCGCGTCGTCGTCGACACGACCCGGGAGCTCGGCGCCGGGCAGACGACAGGGTCGCGGGGCACACTGATGGGCGCCGGTGCCGTCGCGGATGCCTGCAAGGAAGCGCTCTCCGATGGCTGCAAGCCCGGTGTCGAATACGGGGGCGTCTGCACCATCGACTGGACCAACTCCCTCGATGAGGGGCTCGAGCACCCGGTGATCCACTCGACGTTCGGGTTCGCCGCCCAGCTCGTCATCGCCGACCGGGAGACCAGCAAGATCGAGAAGGTCGTCGCCGCCCACGACGTCGGGCGGGCCGTGAACCCGCTGCTCTGCGAGGGCCAGATCGAAGGGGCCGTGCACATGGGCCTCGGGTACGCGCTGTCGGAGGACTTCCCGGCCGACGAGGATGGCCGCCCGACGAACATGACGCTTCGGAGCCTCGGGATCATCCGGGCGAAGGACGTGCCCGAGATCGAGTCGATCCTCGTCGAGTGTGCCCAACCCAACTCGCCTTATGGCATCAAGGGTGTCGGCGAGATCGGGCTCGTACCGACCGCCGGAGCCGTCGCTGCGGCGCTGCACGACCTCGATGGCGAGTGGCGCAGTGTGCTGCCGATGGGGCGGGGCGCGAGTGCGGGCGTGGGGGCGGAGTCGGATTGAGGTTGAGAGTGTCGGCCTCGGCCTGAGGGCCTGTGTCTGCGCCTGTACCCGCGCCTGCGCCTGCGCCTGCGCCTGTACCCGGCACCCGGGCCTGCGCCTGCGCCTGTACCCGGCACCCGGGCCTGCGCCTGCACG
>JAJYGM010000644.1 GCA_021785095.1 Actinomycetes bacterium | reverse complement strand
GACAACCCGGAGGCCGCGGCGAACATCCCGACCAGCTGGGCGATGATCGCCGGCCAGAAGAAGCCGCCGTGCCGGTAGTAGAGCGAGTCGCGCCCGGTTCGCTGGAGGTGCGAGGGCACGTACCTGAACCGCCGAAGGATCCAGTCCGTCATGTAGATGCCGAACCACGGCGCGATCCACACGATGACCATGAACACGAAGTCGCCGAGGTAGGTGGAGAACGACGTGCTCAGAACGGCGAAGATGGTGAAGCCTAGGACGATCACGCAGTCGATCAGGACCGCGACGTAGCGCTTCACCCGGATCCCGAGGGCCTGGAGGGTGACCCCCGACGAGTACAGGTCGAGGGCGTTGATCGCGAAGAGCTGGAAGATCGCGAAGACGAGGAACACGACGACGAACCACGAGGGGATCGCGGTCTGGTGGGCGAGCGCTGTGAACGCCTCTCCTGTGCCGAGGCCCTTCACGAAGGTGAAGACCGCCGCGCCGAGGGTCATCACCAGGATCTCGGGGATCGCCGTTGAGACGAACACCCACGCGACGATCGACGACTTCTTCGCCTCGGGCGCCAGGTAGCGCGAGTAGTCGCTCCCGCACTCGGTCCACCCGAGCCCCGACAACGTGATGGTGAAGGCGAGCCCCGCCATGTACAGCGGCCAGCCCACCCCTGGATGGGAGCTCGCGGTCGTGACGTGGGGGACGGCGAAGGCGAGCAGGACGGCGAAGATGACCACGAAGGGGATGGCCAGCCAGCGCAGGACCTTCACCATCGTCGCGTGGCCGAGGAACGGCAGGATCGCCTGGATCACGACGGCCACGATCACGAAGATGACCTTGGCGGGGTCCCCGGGGCTGAAGCCGGCCTTGATGGAGAGCACGAGGCAGGCGCCGACGATCAAGATGATTCCCTCGACCTCGAAGCCGAGCTGGGTGAGCCAGTTGAAGAAGGAGATGATCCGCGACCCGTTCGGCCCGTAGGCCGCGCGGTTGGTCCCGAAGACGGTCGTGCCGGCCTGGGGGCCCTGGAGGCTCGAGAGCCCGAGGAGGAAGTAGGAGAGGTTCCCGATGATGATGACGGAGAGCGCCTGGAAGAACGTGAACCCGAAGGTCATGAGGATCGCGCCGTAGATGAAGTACTCCACCTGGACGCTCGCGCCCGCCCAGAGCCAGCCGATGTCCCTGGGCTTCGCCCAACGCTCCGACAGCGGGATGTAGTCCACCCCGTGGGACTCGATGCGGAACGGCTCGTCGGACTCGGGCATCGCGCCCGTCACCGCCTGATCCTGCGCAGCAGTCGTCATGTGCTCTCCCCCCCGTCGCCGCTCACCGTAGTCGCAGCCTCGTGCCCTAGCAGAGGCCGCTCACCCTAGTAAGGATCATGGCGCCTGGCGAAGCCTATGACCTGGTTGACGAAGTGTCAACGGTCTCGCCCGATATTGACGACTTGTACACCGATGCGGCACAGTATCAAAGGCGTCTGGCGAGGGCGGACCAGAGGGAGGACGCACGTGGTGGGACGGACCGGCGACCCTACGGACTTCGTGACCGGCCTGCCCAAGTGTGAGCTCCACGTCCATCTGGAAGGCACGCTCGAGCCGGCCCTGGCCCGCCTTCTCGCTGAGCGCCACGGCCTGCCCGCCCGCTCGGATGCGGCGCGGCCGGCGAGCTTCGACGGCCTCGCCGACTTTCTCGCCCGCTACTACGCAGCGATGGAGGGATTGCGCACCGAGCAGGACTTCTACGAGCTCGCGGCCGCCTACCTGGACGTGGCGCGACGCCAGGGGGTGCTGCATGCGGAGATGTTCTTCGATCCCCAGGCGCACACCTCGCGCGGCGTGCCGTTCGAGTACGTCGTGAAGGGTCTGCACCGCGCGCAGCTCGACGCGGCGGAGGCCGGCGGGCCGGGCTCCGCGCTCATCTGCTGCTTCTTGCGCGACGAGCCGGTCGAGTCGGCACAGGCGACGCTCGACGCCGCTCTCGGGTTCAGGGACTGGATCGTGGGCGTCGGGCTCGACTCCGACGAGCGCGGCAACCCGCCGGCCAAGTTCGCGCCGGTCTTCGAGCGGGCGCGTGCCGCGGGGTACCGCCTCACCATGCACTGCGACCCCCGCCAGGAGGGCTCTCTCACCCACCTCTGGCAGTGCCTCGACGTGGTGGGCGTGGACAGGATCGACCATGGCGTGGAGTGCCTGGCCGACGACCGGCTGGTGGCGGAGCTCGTCCGCAGGCGACTCGGGCTCACGGTGTGCCCCCTGTCGAACCTTCGCCTCTACGGCGACCTGATGGCGGAGGCGGTGGCGGAGCTGCTCGCCCGCGGCGTGCTCGTGACCGTCAACTCGGACGACCCGGCCTACTTCGGAGGCTACGTCGCGGACAACTACCGTGCGGTCGCCGACGACGCCCACCTCGACCGCGCGGCGCTCGCCCGCCTCGCCCGCAACAGCTTCGAGGCCGCCTGGCTCGACCCCGATCGCCGCGCCGGCTACCTCCGGCAGGTCGACGACTATGCGGCACGGCGGTGACGGTGGAGCGGAGCGCCGACGTGCGGGTCGTGCTGCCGGCGACCGTGGACGAGGCGGTCGACGCCATGGCAGGAGCGCCCGGCGCGCAGTTCCTCGCCGGCGGCACCGACTTCTGCGTCGAGGTGAGCTTCGGGCTCCGTCGCCCTACGGGCGTCGTGTGCCTTCGGCGGGTTGCCGAGCTGCGCCGGGCGGAGGTCGCCAAGAGCGACGTGGTGATCGGCGCAGGGGCCACCTACGCCGACATGAGCGCCGGCGTCCTCGCTGCCGCGCTCCCGGCCCTGGCGGCTGCGGCGCGCACGGTGGGCTCCCCCCAGATCCGCAATGCCGGAACGATCGGCGGCAACGTCGCGACGGCAAGCCCGGCGGGCGACACGCTTCCTTTGCTCGCGGCCCTGGACGCCCGGGCGACCCTGCGTGGCGCGGGCACCGAGCGTGAGGTGGGCATCGACGCGCTCTTGACCGGCGTGAAGCGCACCGCCCTCGAGCCCCACGAGCTGGTGGTCTCGCTGCGCGTGCCACGCCTCGAGGGGCCCCAGGCGTTCTTGAAGGTGGGGACGCGCAACGCGATGGTGATCGCGATCGCGTCGGCCGCGGTCGTCTTGGACCTCGAGGCGCGACGGGTCCGTGCCGCGTTCGGGTCGGTCGGACCGGTCCCGGTCCGCACGCGAGACGCGGAGGACGAGATCAGCGAGGCGATCGACTGGGGTCGGCTCCACGCGAGCGAGGCAACCCTCGCCCGCTTCGGCGAGCTGGCCGCGTCGGCCTGCACTCCGATCACCGACCATCGCAGCACGGCCGCCTACCGGCGCCGCGCCGTCGAGGTCATCGCTTCTAGGGGACTGAGGAGGTGCCTCAATGGCGTCTCGTGAGGCGCTGAGGTCCCCCGAGAGGCCCGAGGGTGCGTCCGGCGCTGCGGCCTACGAGGCCGTCGGGCGCTACGAACTGCGTGTCAACGGCGCGGCGCGGGTCGTCGAGGAGGCGTGGCTCGGGGAGAGCCTTCTCTACGTGCTGCGCGAGCGGCTCGGGCTCTCGGGTGCCAAGAACGCCTGCGAGCAGGGGGAGTGCGGCTCGTGCTCCCTCCTGCTCGACGACGTGGTGGTGTGCGCCTGCTGTGTCCTCGCGGTCGACGCGATCGGAAGCCACGTCGAGACGGTCGAGGGGCTCACCCAGCGCGGGGCGGTCGCCGACGTCCAGGCGGCCCTGCTCGCCGCGGGCGGCGTCCAGTGCGGATTTTGCACCCCGGGCTTCGTCGTCGCGCTCTACGACCTCCTGCGGCGTCGGCCCGACGCCGGCGAGCTCGAGGTCCGAGAGGCGCTCTCGGGGAACCTGTGCCGCTGCACCGGCTACGGGCGCATCCTCGACGCAGTGCGCGCGGTGCAAGAGGAGCGAGCCGGTGCCGCCAGCTAGCGCGCCCAGCGCCACCCGGTCGAGAGCAGCCGTGCGACCGCGGGCGGGCATCGGCGCGGACGCCACGCGGCCCGACGGCGTGCCCAAGGTGCGCGGCGAGTTCGCCTTTTCCTCGGACCTCTGGATGGACGGGATGCTGTGGGGGAAGACGCTGCGCAGCCCGCACGTCTCGGCCCGGATCGTCGCCATCGACTCGTCGGCGGCGCTCGCGATCCCCGGCGTGCGCGCCGTGGTGACGGCGGCGGACGTTCCGGGGCGCCCCACCTACGGACTGGAGGTGCCCGACCAGCCGGTGTTCGCCTCCGAGGTCGTCCGCTACCACGGCGAGCCGGTCGCGGCGGTCGCCGCGGACCACCCCGAGACGGCACGCGCCGCGGCCCGGGCGATCCGGGTGGTGTACGAGCCGCTCGAGCCGGTCGTCGACGCCGAGCGCGCGCTCGGCGCGCCGCCGCTGCACCCTGACGGCAACCTGTTCCGCCATCTCGTCATCCGCCACGGAGACGTCGGCACCGTCGGCGACGTGACGGTCGAGGGGACCTACGAGGTCGGCATGCAGGACCAGGCCTTCATGGGGCCCGAGTCCGGGCTCGCCGTCCCGGCCGAGGACGGGGGCGTCGACCTGTACGTCGCGA
>JAJYGM010000684.1 GCA_021785095.1 Actinomycetes bacterium | reverse complement strand
GCCGGGCCCCCGACCGCTCGCCCGCCGTCAGTGCGTCGACCTCGGCGGCGGGGACGGGGACCGCCCATGCGACCGACCACGCCGCCACCTCCCGGACCAGCTCGTCGACGGCCGCGTCCGCTGCCGCCCCCGCATCGGCGAGCGCTCGGCGGGCGGCGTCCAAGGTGTCCTCGGCCTCGTCGGACGCCCGCTCCTCGCCAAGGATCTGCTGTCGCGCGGCATCGGCCGCCCTGGATGCGACGCGCACGGCGCGCACCAGCTCCTGCCGGCGATCGGCCACCCCGCGCAGCGCTGCCTTGGCGCGATCGGGCTCGTCCAGAAGCTGTGCGGCGTGCAGCTCGTGCTCCCGGGCCGCCCCCGCGCGCAGGGACGCCTCTTCCGCCACCGTCAACGCGGCGTCCCGCCGGGACGTCGCCTCGGCCGCGGCGCCAGAAGCGGAGGCCGCGCGCCCAGCGTCCCGGCCGGCCACTTCGCGGTCCTGCGCCGCTCGTAGCTCCAGTGAGCGGGCGGCGGCCTCGGCGGCCAGCGCCCGCTTCTCGACTTCTTCGAGCGCGTGCACCTTGGAGAGGTCGAGTCCCGCCAGCTGGCCCCTGAGCCGGTCGGCGTCGCCGGCCAATCGGGCCAGGCGGGAGTCGATGTCCGCGAGGAGGGCGGACGCCCGGGCGTGCCTCTCGCGCTCCTGGCGCGCCCGCTCGGTGACCCGGTCGAATTGCGTGTTGGCCGAACGGACGTCGTCCGCACGCAGGCGCGTCTGCACGCGGGCATGAGCCCGGTAGCCGTCGAGGAAGGCGTGGAGCTCTTTCGCGCAGGCCTCCAGGCGTTCGAGCGCCGCCGTCTCCTCGTCGAGGCGGGCGAACGCGTTGCCGAGCCGTTCCATCCGATGATGCTCCAGCGGGGGCAGCGCGTCGCTCAGGTACTCGCCGAGGCGCGACATGTCGAGCTTCTCGGAGAGCTTCGGCCGGCGCAGTTGGAGGAGCAGGTGGAGCAGCGCCTCGTAGCGCTCTGGCCCGAGGCCGAACAACGCGTGGTCGACGGCGGCTCGATGGTCGCGGGCAGAACCCGAGGAGACGCTGCGCTCGGGCAACGCCGCGCGAAATCGCTCCGCGGTGAGCGGCAGGCCCGAGGGGGCGAGGTCGAGGTCTTGGCCGATTCGCGCGGGCGTGACCGCGAACCACGTGTCGACCCGCCTGCCGGCCGAGCGGACGGCCCGCATGCCGACGATGCAGGTGAAGTACCGCTCGATGTCCTCGTCGTCCACCCGGCCGAACTCGGCCCAGCAGTAGCCGATGGCCGACTCCCGCTCGCAGAAGCCGAGAAGGTTCCAGTACATGGTCTTGGAGACCGACCCGAAGGGATCGAGACGCTGTGGCCGGATGTCCGCGTCCAGCACGAAGGGGAAGAGCAGCTCCAACGCCTTCGACTTCCCCGCAGCGTTGTGCCCACGCAGGATCAGCCGGCCGTCGGAGAACCAGAACTCCTGGTCGTCGTACTCCCACACGTTCAGGATCCCCGCCCGCAGGGGCCGCATCCGCCCCGGCGCGGGCCGGGGCAGCCGCAGGGATCCGGGCAGGTGCCCGATGGTCGTCGTCACGACGTCTCCTTCTCCGTCAGGTCGCTCCTGGCCGCCGGGCCGCTCCTGGCCGCCGTCTCGACCCGCGAGGTCACCTCCAGGGGGCGGAGGGCGGGGGCGGGAACGACGGGGTCGGTGGCGGCGTACCTGCCAGCCGCGGGAAGCGCCGAGATGCCACCCGCCGGGTCCCGGACCGCCAGCCGGGCCGCCACGAGAATGTCCACGCCCTCGCCGGCGAGCCGCTGGGCCCCGGCGTCGTCGTCGGTGCCCTTCTTCCAGTAGCCGGAATACTCGTCGGCCAGGTCGCGGACGAACGCGACGACCTCTTCGAGCGGCCAGACGGGCGGGTCCTCGCGCAGGCGGCGGCACCGCAGCTCGTCGCACAGGCGGAGCGCCGCCGTCTCCGGTGCGCCGTAGTCCGGCCACCGCAGGTCAGAGAGGTCCCGGTCCTCGTCGACGGTGACCCAGCCCTCGGCGCGCACCTCGAGGACGAGCCCGAGCCGCTCCGAGAGGAGCCGCTCGATCCGGCTTCGCTGCGACTGGAGGTACTCGACCTCGTCGTCGGTGAGGTCGCTGCGGTAGAGGACCGGCTCCTCGACGAGCGCGCGGGTCACGCGGTGGCGCCGGCGCAGGACCCGTCCCTGCTCGGTGTCGGGGTACGGCTCGAGCACCACCTCTTCGGGGCCGGCGGCCAACGACGGTGGTTGCGCGGTGGTGGGGAGGAGGGAGAGGCGGTCGCGGTCGATGTGGTAGAGGGCGTCGCCACCGGCGTCGCCACGCGCGAAGCGCTCCTCGTCGCCGTCGGCCTTCGCGAGCACGCCCAGGTCCTGCAGCGCCTGGACCGCATGGATGAACACCCTGCGGTCGGCGGCCATGCGGCCGTCCCACCCCAAGTCCTCGACCGCGGACGCTCGAAGCGAGACGTCCTCGAACAGTCGCTGCAGCGAGGTGTGCTCACCCGCGTTCTCCGCCGACGCCATGACGAGGCAGATGAGCGCGTACCGGCGTCCGTCGAAGCGCCGGCCGCCGCGAGAGGTGAGACCTCGGGGCCGGTGACCGGGGCCCGGAAGCTTCGCGAGGCGTGCCACCGATGGCCGAGTGGTGTCGAGGCGGTAGCCGAGCTCGTCGGCGAACCAGCGAGCAAGCTCCCGGCGATGCTTGCGGACCAGCGGGAAGGCAGGGCAGGTGCGCTCGGCCAACGGCTCTGCCAGCAGCGCCCGGATCGCCGTCCGGACCTCGGCCGGGTCGCCGCTCATGCGGTGCTCTGCTCGAGCGCTGGCTCGAATCGGGGCTCCCGCTGCCCTCGGTCAACCCGGCCGGCCAGGGTGATCTCGAGGAGGCAATCGGCGCAGCGGAGGAGGCCGGCTGGCGTCGAGATCTCGGCGGACCCGACGTCGTCGAGCGGTCGCAGCGTCACCGCGACCAACGCCGTCGACGCTCGCCGCGTCCCGTGGCCGTCCGACGGCGCCGCCAGGGCGGCGTCGACGATCGTCAGCAGCGCGGCGAACTCGTGCGCGTCCAGCCGGCCCAAGTCGGACAAGCGGACCGGCGCCCGGTCGGCGAGACGCGCGAGCGCCTCCTCGGCCTGGCGGTGCGCCTCGCGCACCGCCGCGAGCCCGGCTGCCTTGGTCTCCCGGTAGCTGGCGGCTCTGGCCGGACGCCCGGGTCCTGAGCGCACCCCCGTGGCCCGCAGCCGTGGAGCGACCTCCGCCGGCGCGGCCACCCAGAAGCTGCGGTTCCGGTCTTCATCCTCGTCGCCCGCGAGCTCGCCGTAGTGGCGGGGGCGCCACAAGCCGAACGCGTGGTCCCACAGCATCGCGGCGTCGTCGCCGTCCATGGTGGCGAACCAGCGCGCGAGCTGCGTGAAGTCGGCCTCGCGGCTCACCCGTCGGAGGTGCCGCTCGTGGAGGCGGTCCAGCGCGGCGAGGATCCGGTTGATGGCGTCGAGCATGGCGAGACGGAGCGAGTCGGCGATCGACATGTCGTCGGCGCTCGTGGCCCGGAACCATCCCTCCACGCCGGACCATCGCTCGGCGAACGAGCGTCTCAGCCCGTCGTCCTCGCCCTGACGAACCGGGGCCTCGTCGGCCCGGGCGGCCACGTCGATCAGCGCATCGACTCGCGGGCCGAGCGCCGTGATGACTGCGGCGATCTCTGGGACCTCCTCGGAGAGGCGCGCCACGAACTCGTCCAGGTAGGCGAACACGGCGCGCTTGTAGGTGAGGAAGGACTCGTCGTCGGCCGTGATCGTCGCCATCTCGACCGAGAGGGCGTCCATGTAGCGAGCCGCGTTGTCGGCCAGCTCCTTGAACGAGCTGAAGAGGTTGACGAACAGCCCGTACAGCTTCGCCGGGTCGGGTCCGCCCTGCCTCGCCTCGGCGTCGATGGCCTTGAGCACCTCGGCGATGGCCGGAAGGAGCACCCCGGAGAGACGGCCGGTGTCGAGCCCGACCCGGCGGACCGCCCTGATGCCCTCGTGGGCGGCGACGCCCCGCTCGGTCAGCTGGTACAAGAACCGCTTGGCGTAGAACTGGTCCAGCGTCTCGGGCGCCGCAGGATCGTAGAAACGGCTGACGTTGCCCCAGCCGAAGAGGGCCTCCAGGGCGTCGCCGACCTCCTCCGCCGTCAGGCAGCCCGCGAGGTCGCGAGCCAGGTCGGAGGGGCGGAGCTGGAGCTGGAAGCGCTCCTTGGCTTCCACGAGCGCGTCGACGATCGCCGTGTAGACGTCGGACTTCTCGGCGACCGCGTAGGCGAAGACCCGCAAAGCCGAGTCCGTGCTGGCACCGCTTTCGAGATCCCGCTCGACGTCCACCGTGCCAGTTGTAGCGAGCGGGTGTGACGCGGACGTGGATGTCCCAGACCCCGGCACGAAGGTGTCGGCGCCGGCGGTTCTGGTGCGGATCGCTTCACCCACCGCGATGAGCACGTCTCGGCGCGCCCCGTTGCGGGTGATCGCCGAGCTCGCCGCTCCGGATGCCGAGCTCGACGCTCCGGATGC
>JAJYGM010000187.1:486-4581 GCA_021785095.1 Actinomycetes bacterium | reverse complement strand
CGATCGAGCCGCGGGTCCCGAGGTGTGCGTGGACGGTGGGTTCCACGACGTGGTGAAGCGCTGGGTCCGCGTCGACGGCGAGCCGGAACAGCTCCCAGCGCCGCGCAGACCACAGGATCGTGACGGTGGCGAGCACGAGCGGCGCCACCCAGTCGAGCAGCGTGAAGGCGAGCCGGCCGGGCAGCAGCGCAGTCGTGCTGCACGCGAGCGCGACGACAAGCGACCCGACCCCCCACGCCAGGGTCATCTCGACGTTCACCTTGCGAAAGCGCGGGTCCTCGCGCAGGCCCGGCGCGACGAGCCGGACCGTGTAGGTCTCGCTCAGCGGGGTGAAGCGCAGCGACCCGAACGCGAGCAGGCCGAGCGTGGCGACGACCAGCGCCCGGGGGAGGCTCACCTGGTCGTTCCAGCCAGGGAAGACCAGCGCCGACACGAGGCAGGCTGCGAAGATCCCCGTGGCGATGCTCGGCAGGACCGCGTACCGCCCGCGCCAGTAGGACCAGATCACGAGCCCGGCGCTGCAGCCGAGGGAGCTCCCGCCCGCCCACGCCACGCCGAGCCCGAGCTTGCGATCCATCATGACGAACACCAGCCATGGCAGCATGTCGACGTAGGCCTCGGCGTCCATCGGGGCTCCTCGTTCGGAACGCTCTCAGCGGGAACCGGAGCGGCAGGAAGCTGCCGGTTCACTGCGCTGAACAGGCGGTTCGGCTATTGTTTCACCTACAGTAACCTCGCCGGTCGTTCCCGGCACTTCACCAGCGGAGGGGAAATGATGCATCCCGCAATGACGTGTGGGGTCGCCTCGTGACGGCGCTTCCAGAACCGTCCGCCCACTCCGCGTCCATCGAAGGGGTCATGGCCTTCGTCGAGACGATCGACGCGGCACAGTCGGCGCTCCGCGCCATCGGCGACCACGCGCTGAACGACCTCGGTGGGGGGATCACCACCACCCAGCTCCGCCTCCTCGACCGGCTCGAGCGCCTCGGCGAGTCCAGGCTGATCGACCTCGCGGACGCGCTCTCGATCGCACCGTCGACCGCGACGCGTCTGTGCGACACGTTGGCGGAGCGCCAGCTCATCGTGCGGCACCGCCGCGGCCGCGACCGTCGCGAGCTGCAGATCCGGCTGACCGAGGCCGGCACGCAGCTTCTGGTGGCCGTGCGCGGGCGCACCGTGAGCGAGTGGAGGCAGGCCCTCGCCGGCATCAGCGGAGAGGAGCGCCTGCACGTGGCGCGCGTCCTCGCACGGATCGCCTCCCCAGAGGCGGAGCAGGGTCCGCCCGGGGACCCCGCCCACGGGCTGTCCGCCTAGCACCGCGCGTCCGCAGGGAAGCCCGCGTCCGCTCGGTGAGCGCGCGCGGTGATGCGCGCGGCGTTGGCGCGAGGCGGCATTCGGGACGTTCGGCCCTGCCTCCCTCGCCGGCGGCTTCTTAGCGTGCGAGACGTGTGGCCGCGCGCGGGTGTCCTGCGATCGAGGTGCCCGAAGCGCGACCCGCACGCCGTGAACGTCACGCGTGCGGAGGGACCCGCGACCACCCCCTGTCATGCTGCCTGCTGACCGGGCCGACGTCCCCGTCCCGCACCGCTGGGTCGTGCTGGCGATCCTGTGCGTCAGCCTTCTCGTCACGAGCCTCGACACCACGATCCTCAACGTGGCGATCCCCGACATCATCCGCTCGCTGCACGCGTCGTCGAGCGACTTGCAGTGGGTCGTCGACGTCTACGCAGTGGTCTTCGCCGGCCTCCTGCTCGTCTTCGGCAGCATGGGCGACCGTCTCGGGCGCAAGTGGATGCTCGTCGCAGGCGTCGCGGTGTTCGGGGCAGGCTCGGCCGCATCGGCCTTCTCGGGGAGCCCTGCGCACCTGATCGCCGCGCGCGCGCTCCAGGGCGTCGGCGCGGCGGCCATCATGCCGTCCACCCTCTCCGTGCTCACCAACGTCTTCACCGACCCGCGTGAGCGGGCGCAGGCGATCGGCTTCTGGTCGGGCGCCACCGGCCTCGGCGTGGCGGTCGGGCCGGTGATCGGCGGCTGGCTCCTCGCGCACTTCTGGTGGGGATCGGTGTTCCTCGTCAACGTGCCGATCTGTGCGGTGGGCTTCGCCTTCATGCTGTGGCTCGTCCCCGATTCGAAGGACCGCTTCGCGAAGAGGCCCGACGTTGTCGGCGCCGTCGTCTCCACCGCAGGCATGTCGCTCCTCCTGTGGGGCATCATCGACGCACCGTCGGCCACCTGGGGATCCCCGTCGATACTCGCCGCGGTCACCGGCGGCGCAGGCCTGCTCGCCGCGTTCTTCGCGTGGGAGCGGCGCTCGGACCACCCCATGATCGAGCTCTCGCTGTTCCGCTCGAGACGCTTCAGCGGTGCGATCCTCGCAATGGGGCTCGTCATCTTCGCGTTGATGGGCGGGCTCTTCCTTCTCACCCAGTTCCTCCAGTTCTCGCTCGGCTACAGCGCGTTCGGCACCGGCATGCGCATCGCGCCGATCGCGTTCCTCCTCCTCGTGATGGCGCCGTTGTCGATCCTCGTCGACCGGAAATTCGGCTCGAAACCCGTGGTGTTCGCAGGGCTCGGCCTCATGGCGGCAGGCTTCGCCATGCTCTCGTTCACGTCGGTTCACGGTGGCTACACCCAGGCCCTGCCTGCCTTCCTCATGATCGGGACCGGCGTGGGGCTCTCCTTCGCACCCTGCACGGAGTCGGTGATGGGCTCGGTGCCTCTCGATCGCGCCGGTGTCGGCTCCGCGACGAACAGCGCGTCGCTGCAGATCGGCGGCGCGGTTGGCGTGGCGGTCCTCGGCAGCGCGCTGAACAGCCGCTACCAGCACACGCTCTCGCCCGTCCTCCAGCACGCGCACGTCCCACAGAGCGTCGCCTCGCTCGTCCAAGGTTCCCTCGGAGGGGCGATGGCGGTCGCGGCGAAGGTCGGCGGGCAACTGGGTGCCGAGCTCGCAACGACGGCACGCGGGGCGTTCACGAACGGGCTCGACCTGGCGGTGACGATTGCCGCCATCGTCGTCGGGACCGCCGCGCTCGTCGTCCTGGTGGCGCTCCCGAACCGCGCTCCAACGGCGCCGCACGGCGGCCCCGACCAGAGTCTCGGCGGCCCCGACGCGACGAAGCCCCTGGGGCGGAGGGGGTTACCAGGGGCTTCGTCTTTGGCTGGTACCCGGCCGTCGGGCCGGACTCACAGATTCTACCGAGGACCCTCGGATCTCAAACCCGGCGGAGTCGGAAATTCCGAGGGGCCCCGGCCTGCGACCGCGCCGCTTCCCGCTCGTGCGCCCCCGCCCTCCCAGTCACGCTGACAGCTCCCGGCCATCACGACCTGCTCGCCCGCCGTGAACGGCGAGTCCCGGAGCATCGGCCGATGGATGCGAACGTATGTCCGCCCCGCAAGCACCGACCCGCCCCACGGGCTCAGCGCTCTGCGTGCTCCACGACGCCCTCGCCGAGAAGCCCGCAGCCCGAGGGGTGCGCGTCGAAGAGCGGCACGGCCGGTGGCAGGTAGGTCGCATGGGTGAGCCGGCCGGCGCTCGCCTGGAGGAGCCACACGGAGCCTTTCTCGTGGGCACCTCCCGGACCGAAGGTGAGCTTGCCCGGACGAACGAGCCCCCTTTGGAGTGCCTCGATCGTCTCCCCGTGGGTGCAGACGACCACGGTGCGGGTCGCCGACGTGAGGGACCGGACGAGACGCACCGCTTCCAAGTCGGCTTGCGGGCCGAGCGCTTCGGACTCCTCGATCGCGAGCCCCAAGTGGGCGGCGAGGGGGCTGACGGTCTGGAGGCAGCGCACGAGCGGGCTCGAGAGGACCCTGACCGGCTCGTAGGCGGTGAGGGTGCGGACCAGCGCGAGCGCCTCTCTTCGCCCCCGATCGGTCAGCGGTCGGAGCCGGTCGTCGCCGCTCCAGCGGTCCTTGGCACCGGCATGCGCGTGCCGGACCACCAGCAGCTCCATCGTCACGAGACTACGCGACGAGGCCCAGGGCTCGGCGCTTGCGGCTCACGAAGGGTCGCCGCCGGCCGCCCGACGCGCGCGGTAGTCGGCGAGCCAGGCGTCGAACTCCTTGGCGACGATCCGGGCACCGGTCAGCCTC
>JAJYGM010000187.1:0-476 GCA_021785095.1 Actinomycetes bacterium | reverse complement strand
AGGATCGAGGTTAGGCCGTCGGCCTCCGAGGACGCCAGGAAGACCGCCGGCGGTCCCATGACCTCGGCCGCCAGCATGCCGCTCCGGCGGTCGGCGGGCACGCCCTCGGGGATCATCCCGCTCACGGTGGCGCCTCCGGGCAGGAGCACGTTCACCGCGATCCCGAAGGGCCGCAGGTCCTCGGTCATGATCTCGCTCAGGGCCTCCGAGGCGGCACGTGAGGGTCCGTAGGGCACGAATCCACGCCGTACCATCGTCTCTCGGTTCACCGAGACGTTCACGATCCGCCCCGCCCCCGCCTCGAGGAAGTGGAGCACGAACGCCCGCGCGACGAGGAAATAGCCGCCCAGGTTCGTGGCGACGACGTCGTCGAACGACGCCGGGTCCACCTCGAAGAAGGGCTGGGGGTGCTCGAAGAACCGCGGGTTGACCGTCCGCATTCCGACCCCGGCGTTGTTGACCACCATGTCCACCCG
>JAJYGM010000419.1 GCA_021785095.1 Actinomycetes bacterium | reverse complement strand
ACCGCGCCGCGTGCAACGCAGGAGGCCAGCAACACGCGCTCGGTCCCCCAGGCCGTCCTCGCAGCGGTGACGCACGTGCCTGCCTCGGCGCTCGACGCAGCCGGTGTGGGGACCGCATCCGAGCGTGCGGCGCTCGGGATCCGGGTACCCACGGCGATCACACCCCCGATCCACCTCGTCGCAGCCGGGAAGCCGATCGTGCTCTACATCGGTGCGGAGTACTGCCCCTTCTGCGCCGCCGAGCGCTGGCCGATGGTCGTGGCGCTCTCCCGGTTCGGGACCTTCACCGGTCTGCGTCTCATCACGTCGTCGAGCACCGACGTCTACCCCGACACGCCCACCTTCACCTTCTACGACGCCCACTACACCAGCCGGTTCGTCACCTTCGAGCCCGTCGAGATCGCCAACCGGGCAGACCAGCCACTCGAACAGCCGACGGCCACCCAGGTGCACCTCCTCGACCGCTTCGACCCGCCGTCGGGGAGCCCGCCGGGCAGCCCCATCCCCTTCCTCTTCGTCGGCGGGCGCTGCTACCAGGTCGGTACGGGCTATCCGGACACCCTGCTCCACCCGACCGGGAAGTTCGGACCCGCGCTCCCGGCTGGCGACATCGCCGGCAGCCTGACGCTTCCCGGCTCCGCTCTCGGGCGCGCCATCGAGATCGAGGCGAACCTGCTCGTCGGGGCCATCTGCGCGGCGACCGGGAACCACCCCGGGTCGGTCTGCGACAGCCCGGTCGTCGCGTCCGCGCAACACCTCATCGGGACGAAGCCGCAGGGCTGAGTCCGGCACTCCCGGCGGAGGCCGCCTCCGGTCGGGCCCCCCGGGCGCTCGAGCGGGTTGCGCTGCCGCCGCTCCCCCTCGTCCGGCTCGTTTGCGCTCGACGGCGCTCGACGGCGCTCGACGGCGCTCGACGGCGCGTTCTACTCGCTCTCGAACACGCCGTGCCGGCCAGCACCAGCGGCGAAGCGACGGGCGCCGGCCACCGCCCCAGCGGCGAAGGACTCCATCCCCACCTCGAACTCGAAGGCCATTGCCCGTTCCTCGTCCAGCCCTGCCTGGTGATGAACTGACCGGCGATCGTTGCGCAGGCAGGTCTGCGGGAACCTGCTCAGCTCGATGGCGAGCTCCTCCGCCACCCGCCGCGCCGCACCCGACGGAACGACCCGATTGACCAGACCGAACTGCAGCGCCTCCGTCGCGTCGACCAGCCGGCCGGTCAGGATCATGTCGAGCGCTCGACTCTGGCCGATGAGCCGAGGGAGCCGGACGGTGCCCCCGTCTACCAGGGGCACGCCCCAACGGCGGCACGAGACGCCGAGGAAGGAACCCTCCCCGGCGAGGCGGAGGTCGCACCAGAGGGCGAGCTCGAGGCCGCCTGCCACGGCATAGCCCTCGATGGCGGCGATGACTGGTTTCGAGAGCTGCAGGCGAGTCGGA
The DNA here is from genome assembly GCA_021785095.1 of Actinomycetes bacterium. The sequence goes on along the minus strand of JAJYGM010000419.1, from coordinate 3,144 downwards.
CCCATCGGCCCGTCCCCTTGCGGGTCCAACCGGTTCGAACGCCCGGTCCCGACCGCCTTCAGGTCCGCACCGGCACAGAAGCTCCCGCCTTCGCCCCACAGCACCGCAACTGCGGCGTCGGGATCCTCCTCGAAGGCTCGGAACGCGTCGGCCAGATCGGCCGCCATCGGCCCGTCGACGGCATTGCGACGTTCGGGTCGGGCCAACACGATGGTGGTCACTGGACCGGCAACCTCGACCCTGACGGACCCGGAGCCTGCGTTGCCCGGGAGCACGGCGTCAGCCGTCACGGCCAACGCTCGCGAGACGGCTCGCCCGCCCACAGCGGCTCACGCAGGGCTCGGCGCAGGATCTTCCCGACTGGCGACTTCGGGATGCCCTCGACGAGCTCGACACGCTTGGGGACCTTGTATCCGGCGAGGCGAGCGCGCACGGCCGCCTGGAGCTCTGCCTCGGTCGCGTGGGTGCCGGGTCGGAGCGCCACGAACGCGACGACTGCCTCGACCCAGGTGGGATCCGGCGCACCGACGACGGCACACTCGGCGACGGCGGGATGCGTCAGGAGGGCATCCTCGACCTCCTTGGGATAGACGTTGTAGCCCCCGGTGACGATCATGTCGCTGCGCCGGTCCACGAGGAAGAGGTACCCTCGCTCGTCCCGGCGAGCGAGGTCGCGGGTCCGTACCCATCCGTCGTTCGTCAGCATCTCGGCGTTGAGCGCGTCCGCACGGTGGTAGCCGGCCATCTGGAACGGAGCGCGTACCTGGATCTCGCCGACCTCCCCCGCCGCAGGCTCCGAACCGTCGTCTGCCACCAGGCGAACCTCGGCGTCGACCGCAGGGTGGCCGCACGAGGCGAGCAGGTCGGGATCGTCGTGGTCGGCCTCGTCGAGGACCGAGATGCAGAGCGGCGCCTCGGTCTGTCCGTAGTACTGGCGGAAGATGGGTCCCCATCGCTCGATCGCCTCCGAGATGACGGGTCGAGGCATGGGGCTCGCTCCGTAGATGACCCTCCGGAGGGAGGAGAGCTCCGCGCGGGACTCCCCTGCCACACCGAGGAGCATTCCGAGCATCGTCGGCACGAGGTTCACCTCGGTGGCTCGGTGGCGTTCGATCGCGTCGAGGAAGGTCGCTGGCTCGAAGGAACGGAGGACGGCGGCCGTGCCTCCGCGCAACCAGTACGGGAGCACGAACGTGCCACTCGCGTGGATCAGCGAGGCGGCGTGGAGCATCACGGAGTCACGAGCTGGCGAGAGCAGGTTCGCGAGGATGTTCACGGCGATGGCGCCGTAGGAGCCCTGTGTGTGCGTCACCGCCTTCAAGGTCCCCGTCGTGCCGGACGTGTAGAGCAGCAGGACGGGATCGGAGGGCGCGAGTGCGATCTCGGGTGGATCGGGCCTGAGCTCCGCCGCCTCCAGGAGGAGGTCGGGGCCCCCGTCCGCTCCTCGGGCTCCCAGGCCGAGCATGGCGAGCCCGGGCAGGTCCACTCGGAGCCGATCTGCCCGTTCCCCGAGCTCCGGCGTGTGCACCATCAGACACGCGCCGGTCTCGGCAAGCATCTGTCGGTGCTCACGGAGCGAGAGCCGGGGGTTGAGCGGCACCCGCACGAGTCCCGCCTTCAGGCACGCGAAGTCGAGTGGGATCGACCAGAGCTCGTTTCCTGCGAGCAGTGCGACCCGGTCGCCCTTGCGGAGCCCTCGCCCCGCGAGCACACCGGCGAACCGGTTGGCCGCCTCGTCGACCTCCCGGTAGGTGAGCGACCGCCCTTCGAAGACGACGGCGGTTCGCGCGGGGAAACGTTGTGCACCGCGCTGCACCAACTCCGCGGCCAGCGGCACTCGGACCTCCTTGCTCGTCGGAACCCCGCCGCCAGCTTCGCGCCTCTCGGACGGCCCCGCGACCGGGACGATCGTCGAGCTGCGGACCGTCAGCTCACCACCGTGGGCGGCGTCAAGTCGATCCCCTGTCCCCAGTGGTCGTAGTAGGTCGTGTCGAAGATCTCGGCCGGCTGACCGCCCTGGGTGATCATCTCGGTCTCGGCGATCTCGCGGACGTGGTGTGCCGGGCCAACCCACGTGTCGAACGTGAGGCCCCGTATCGTCTGGGCCCCGGGCAGGGAGCCGTCCCCGGTGATCGTTCGGACCAGGAAGGCGACCCCGGCGGCATCGAGAGTCGCCGCTTCGCCGACCGTGGGGTGGCCGTCGATCACCTTCCCGGGGATCCGGTGGACGTCGACGAGGTACGGAACGAGTCCGAGCAGCGGGAAGGGGGACGTCGGGCGAACGGACTCCTCGCGCCAGTCCCCGCCCGGCGGGGTGGACTCCGCCCAGACCCGGCTGCCGATCTGGATGACCCGGCTCGAGACCGTGATCCCGCCCTCGACGAGCTCCAGGGAGAGCGAGGTCTCGTGGTCGATCGGATCGGCTGCTTCGGAGCCGGTGAGGCGAAACGGCGCGTACGTCGCGGTCTCGGTGAGTTGCAGGTGGACGGGTTCCGCCAGGAGCTCCTGGCCAGCGAGTGAGAGGAGCGCGGTGCCGGACGGCGTCGACCCATTCGCAGCGGGGGCCTTCGTCTTGGGGCTGGTCGTGGAGGTGGTTGACGTGGGCCCTGCGCCGGTGGCGGCCCCGGAGCCCAACGAGGTGCTCGAGGAAGCCCCCGATCCCGAGCCCGGCGAGGTGCCGGAAGAGCTGGTTGGCGGGCTCGAGGACGTGCCGGCCGAACCCGACCGAGCCGGGCTGCTCGCGCTGCAGGCAGTCATGCTCACTGCGAGCAGGGCAACCCCCATCAGCCTCCAGGCCGCGGCGTGCCGGCGACCGGCGCGAAGACGGCGTCCTCTGGCATCCCCGCCGCTCTGCAGTACGCGTCGGATCGTCACGCGCATGATCGTACGCAGTGCGTGCCCGCTCTGCCGGGTCCGGGCCGCAACGCCACTCCGAACCGCGAGCGCAGCCCGAGGGGGAGACGCGCCCGAGCGAGAGGGGGTGTCGGAGCAACGAGGTCCATCGGAGCGACGAGGGCCGTCGGAGCAACGAGGTCCATCGGAGCGACAAGGGCCGTCGGAGCGACAAGGGCCGTCGGAGCAACGAGGGCCGTCGGAGCAACGAGGGCCGTCGGAGCGACACGAGGGTCCAGCTCAACGGGTGCG
>JAJYGM010000349.1 GCA_021785095.1 Actinomycetes bacterium | reverse complement strand
GCGTTGCCAGGCGTGCCGACGGGTTCGGGCGCACCGATGTCGCGACCACCTGGTCGCGCGATCGCTCGCCGGAGCGCGGTCGCTCGATCAGGGCACGACGAGCACCGGGCGCTCGGACGCGTGCAGGACCTTGTAGGTGGTGCTGCCGAGCATCAGGGCTCCCAGCGGGGACAGCCCCCTCGAGCCCATGATGATGACGTCGGCAGAGACGTCCTCGGCGGCCTGGAGAATCGCCCGGTACGTGTCCTCCACCAAGGCACGGCGGACGTCAGCCTCGGCGTTCACTCCGGCCTGCTCGAGGATCGCGAGCTCCTCGGCCATGAGGGACCGCGCGTCGTTCTCGGACTCGATCTCGAAGGAACCTCCGCCCCGGCCCACCATCTGCTCGTGCCTGAGTGCGTGGAACACATGCACCGTGCCCCCGCAGGCCTTTGCGAGATCTCGAGCGACCGCGACAGCCTTGCCAGACTGCTCTGACTTGTCCACTGCAAGAAGCAACATTGCGAACGAGCTCATCTGTCCCCCTCTACTCGGTGCCTTTCTGACTATGCCACGGCCGGCGCCGAAACGTCCAAGAACAGACCGCGCATCTGCCGATTCCCCGCTCCCACGATCGCGCAGCACGCGATCGGCGCACCGGAACACCCCCGCGCCAGATCGCACGAGAGCGAGGTGCCCGTTTCCGCCGATGAGAGGATCGTGGTGTGGAGACGGCGAGAGCCGACCAGTGGCTCTGGGCAGTACGGATCTTCAAGACCCGGGCGATGGCGAGCGAAGCGTGCAAGGGCGGGCACGTCCGCGTCGGCGGCACCGCGGCCAAGGCGTCCACCCGCCTCCGTCCGGGCGACCGCGTCGCAGTACGTGTCGGCGGGGAAGACCGGGTTCTGGAGGTGGTCGAACCCGTCACGAAGCGCGTCGGAGCGGCCCGCGCGACTGCATGCATGGTCGACCGCACCCCTCCGGCGCCGGCCGCCGACGGGGCTCCCTTCGCGCGCACACGCGGGAGCGGCCGACCCACCAAGCGTGATCGTCGTCAGCTCGACCGCCTCCGGGGATGACCCGGGCATACCGATGAGACGGATCAGTCGGGATACTCTCGCCGATCGACAAGGTGGGCTGCCGGCGATCCGCCCAGCACCCTCAAGATGTTGAGCGCGGCCTGTCGGGCCGCGTGCGCCATCGACGACTGGGTGATCCCCGAATTGTGCGGGGATCCGAGCACGTTGGGCAGCTGGAGGAAGGGCAGCCGCGGTGCGAACGGGGCGCCCCCACGAGGCTCGTCCCACCAGACGTCGAGCCCTGCCTGGAAGGCTGGGTGCTCGGTCAGATGGCGGTAGAGGGCGTCTTCGTCCACGATCTCACCTCGGGCGACGTTGATCAGGATCGCGTCGGACTTCATGACCGAGAGCTCTCGTGCCCCGAGCAGCCCGCGAGTCGCTCGGGTGAGCGGAAGGGAGACCACGACGACGTCCGCTCCGCTGAGCCCGGCGTCGAGATCGTCGATTGTGCCTTCCCACTCGATCGATTCGTCGACGACTGGCGATCGGGTGACCGCACGAATGCGAGCTCCCAAAGCCCTGAACAAATGCGCGCTCGCCCGCCCGATGCCCCCGAACCCCAGGATGCACACCTCCGCGCCGCGGATCTCCCGGTTCGGGGCCTGGTCGAAGACCCCTGACCTGAGCGCGGCGTGACGCTCGGGAAGCCGCTTCGCGAGCGCGAGCGCCATCGCCAAGACGTGCTCGGCCATCGGGCCTGAGTACGCGCCTGCGTTCGACGCGACCGGGATGCGGTCGGGGATCCAGTCGAGCGGCATGTGGTCGGCTCCGGCGGTCAGGAGTTGCACGAGCCGCACCGAGCCGTGCTCGGCGAGCTCCTCTGGGCCTTCCAGCTCCCGGTCGAGGCTCCACGCGAGGACGGCGTCGGCGGAGCCCAGCGCTCGCCGCCGTGTCTCCTCCTCCATTTCGGCGAGGTAGGTGACGCGGGCAGCGCCATCGAACGTACGGGTCAGCGCGTCACGGACTGCCTCTGTCGGGCGGAAGGTGACGAGCACATTGGGATCAGCCACGGATCACGACCTCCGGTGCGCGGATGCGGAAGAACCTCCTGCGATGCCGGTCACGGCGTCAACCGACGCAGGCTACGACACGTTCACGCCGAACGGCCGAGCATCTCGATGCCTCTCGGGTCGGCGTGGAGCCATTCGCAGAGCACCGAGGTGGCCGCGAGGAGCTCGCCGAATGCGGCCCCACCACGCCCAGCCTGAGCCGGCCAGGACGTCGCCCCCGAGTTCGAGCGACAGCGACTCGAGCGTCGAGCCGGCTCCCCAGCAGACCTCGCAGCCCCTGGGCACGCGCGCCGCGCTGTCGACGTCGTCCGCGTCCTGGACGAAGAGCGGCGGCGGTGCTCCAAGCGCCCAGAGCGCCGCGGCCTCTCGGGTGACCGACCAGTTCGTGAGCCACTGCGCGCCTGCGCCCGCTCCGAGAAGGCCGAGACGACGTGCGCGTCGACGCCTGCGCGCTCCACTGCGGTCGAGCTCGCCTGGGATGTTGCGCCAGGTGACGCCGGCCGCGATCTCGGCGACTCGCTCCGTGTGCAGCGCCGGTCAGCGCAGCTGGACGCGGGCGCGGATGCGATCCTCGCGGCGATGGCACACGGTGCGGATGTTCACCGTCGTCTCTCAGACCGCGCCATCCTCGCTCGGCCTCGAAGAGCGACTCGTAGCCGAGCGCGACGACTTCGGCCGAGAGGCTCTCGTCGTCTCCGAGGTTGACGGGCGGACAGCACTGCGGGGGGGCTCCAAGCCGGACTCCTCTCAGGTGACTGCTCGTTCGGTCGGTCGCACCAACGGTGACCACGGGACCGAGTCGACAGATCAGCTCCTGGGCACGAGGCAGGTGGATACCCGGGTCAGACCCGGCCTGTGATCACCGTCAACGCAACATCGCAGTGGATCACCTTCGCGACCGGCGAGCCCGTCACCGGATGGCGCTCGCTGTGGGTGGGCGCGCCGTGCGAGATCTCGCTGCCGTCTCCGTTACGTCGCCGCCTCTCTCGCAGGTACATCCTGACTCCAACGATCGCCCGTCGCCGCAGCTCCGTCCCAGGCTATGGCTGCTAGTCGTGTGGCCACGGGCTTCGGGCCCTCGAAAGCCATCCCCCCAGTCCAGCGACCTCCGGACGCGCCGATGTCCCCACGAGCTGCAGAGACCCGGACAGGTGGCGAGTGACATCGTGCTCGGCTTCGCCGAGTCCCAGCTCGCTGGCGACGGCATACGTAGGGCAGCGACACCTGCCGAGCCGACACCCAGACGGCGCGCTGTGGGCCGTCGCGCCCTCCGCCATTGCGCAGCTCCGTGAGGTCAGGTCGGACCGTGCACGGATCACGCAATTGGGCGCGAAAGGGGGAGGCGGGCCACGGGCTCCCCGACCGCCCCCATGAGCCAACGCGCCGCATCGCTTCGCCCGTTGAACGCCTCCGCGCTCTCGGAGAGCACGATCCGCCCCCCGACCAGGACCTCCACGTGGTCAGCGATGCGGAGCGCGTCTCCGACCCGCTGCTCGACCACAAGGACCGCCTTCGCCATCCCGCGCAGCGGGCCCACGTTCTCTTCGAGCACCTCCCTCGCGGTCTTGGGAGAGAGTCCCGCCGTTGGCTCGTCGAGCACGATGACGTCCGGGTCGACCATGAGCGCCCGCGCCAACGCGAGCGTCTTTCGCTGTCCGCCGCTCAGGGCGGACGCAGACTTGTGCCTCGCGGCGGCGAGGGCCGGAAAGACCTCGAACCACTTCGCAAGTCGGTCCACACGTTGCGCACGCGAGAGGAGGAAGCCGCCCGTCAGGAGATTGTCTTGTACAGACATCGAGAGGAACACGTCGTTGTTCTGCGGGACGTACCCCACACCTGCCCGGGCGAGCTCCGCGGGGCGTTTTGCCCGAACCTCCCGACCGAGGACCCGCACGTGACCGGCGAGCCTCGGGATGACGCCGACGATCGCCTTCAGCACCGTCGACTTGCCCGCGCCGTTCGGGCCGACGAGAAGCACGACCTCTCCCTTTCGGACTGCGAGGTCCACCCCTTCGATGATGGGCGTCGCCGAGTAGCCGGCGGTCAGTCCGCTGACGTCGAGCGCGGCACTGGCGCCCCCTTCGACAGGCACGTCCGGCGCTCCGCCCCCTGGCATCGTCGATTCATCCAGCGACATAGACCGCCTGCACCTCATCGTTGCCCAAGACCTCTTCGGCCGATCCCTGCGCGATGACGCGGCCCTGGCTCATCGCGACAACCCGGTTCGAGAGCGACGACACGATGCCGACATTGTGCTCGATCAGGAGCAGCGCGAGCCCGCTCTCTCGAAGGCGAACGAGGTGGCCGGCGACGATATCCACCATGTGAGGGCTGAGGCCCGCCATCGGTTCGTCCAGGACGAGGACCGTGGGTGCCCCCATTAGCGCGCGCGCGATCTCGACGAGCCGGCGCTGGCCACCGCTGAGGTTGCCCGCGGGAGTGCCCTCCCACTTGGAGAGCTCGAACTCGGTGAGGAGCTCCCTTCCCCGGGAGACCGCCGCCATCTCGATGTTCTGCCATTGCTTTCGTCC